>CALEWF010000163.1 GCA_937925455.1 uncultured Flavobacteriales bacterium
GGTTGAACCCAGGTGGTTACTCCATATAATCGGCTTTAATACAGAAATGAAAATGAATTTGCATTATATTCGGTTTTTTATTGCATAATTAGGGATAAATCAAAACCTATAAGGTATTTGAAGACCTTATAGGTTTGAAAAAACATCTCAACTTCAAATCTGCTGCGGATGGCAGTGGAAAGCCCGCAGGGGCGAAGCCCACAGGGCACGGGGTAGCGGGGCTGAGGGCACGAAGACACCGCTACCCCGATGCCATGTGTGGCTGAGCCCTGAGGACTTGGAACGTACAGCCGCTTTAAGCAGCCTAATATAAATACGCTAATGACGATTTTGAGTTTATCTTTGCAGATTAGATGAACAGTATATGTATGCACTGATACGCCCTTTACTTTTTGCCATGCAGGCTGAAAAGGCTCATTATTTTACATTTCGACTCATTAAATTTATTGCGAGGATTCCTGGTATGAAGGCCTTTCTTCATGCCTTATATAATCCAACTCGCCCCGGAGATCAGGTTCAATTATTTGGTTTGAACTTTCCAAACCGAGTTGGGTTGGCTGCCGGCTTTGATAAAGATGCAAAACTTTTTGAAGAATTGGCGTGTTTTGGATTCGGGTTTATAGAAATAGGTACCATTACACCCCGTCCGCAATCAGGTAATCCGCAACCGCGATTATTCCGATTGTTAAAAGACCAGGCTATCATTAATCGCATGGGATTTAATAACGAAGGAATGGCAGCGGCTGCTTATCGGCTCAGTAAACGAAAAAATAAATCGGTGATTATTGGAGGAAACATTGGAAAAAATAAGCTTACGCCTAATGAAGAAGCGACCTCTGATTATATCAAAGTATTTGACGAATTGTATCCTTATGTAGATTATTTTGTGGTGAATGTGAGTTCGCCCAATACTCCTGGACTACGTGAATTGCAGGAAAAAGAACCTTTGACCAAATTATTACATACTTTACAACAGCTTAATAATAGTAAACCTTTGAGAAAACCATTGCTTTTAAAAATTGCTCCTGACCTTAGCCATCAGCAGCTGGACGATATTGTTGATATTGCTTTTGCCTGTAAGCTGGATGGTATAATAGCCACGAATACCACCATTTGCCGCGAAGGATTACAAACACCGGCCAACGAGTTGCAAGCGATAGGTCCCGGAGGCCTGAGTGGTAAACCATTAACCCGTCGTTCAACAGAAGTCATTCGTTACATAGTTCAAAAATCTGAAGGAAAAATTCCTGTGATAGGGGTAGGAGGCATTATGAATGGAAATGATGCATTGGAAAAAATTCATGCAGGGGCATCGTTGATACAGGTTTATACAGGTTTTGTGTATAGAGGACCCTCTTTAATTCGTGAAGCGGTAGAAACTATTCGAAATCATAAAAAATAGTATTTTAGAGCCGTGGCTGAAAAAGTTATCATAACTGAATGTCCCCGCGATGCCATGCAGGGGATTCCTCAATTTATTGCAACAGACGATAAAGTGCGTTACATCAATGCCTTGCTTAAAGCAGGATTTGATTACTTAGACTTTGGAAGCTTTGTAAGCCCTAAAGTGATGCCCCAAATGGCTGATACAGATGAAGTAGTGCAACGCATTGACTGGCAACATAGCAATTCTAAATTATTAGCCATTATAGGAAATCTAAAAGGAGCTGAGCGTGCTGAATTATATCCTCAAATACGTGTTTTGGGTTTCCCTTTTTCGGTATCTCCTACTTTTTTACAACGAAATATCAATGCAACTTTAGCTGATACCGTTTTACGGATTGGCGAAATTAAGGATGTTTGCGATCGTTCCAACAAAGACTTGGTGATATATATTTCCATGGCTTTTGGGAATCCGTATGGAGATGATTGGAACACCGAAATAGTTGGAGAATGGGTGGAACGTTTAGCCTGGATTGGTATTCGTAAAATTGCACTTTCTGATACCATTGGTACTGCCAATCCGGAAACCATAGATTATATATTTTCATACGTCATCCCTCAATTTCCAGAAGTGGAATTTGGAGCCCATTTTCATACAACCTCATCCAACTGGAAAGCAAATATAGATGCTGCATACCGGGCAGGCTGCCGTAAGTTTGATGCAGCGGTGAGAGGTTATGGGGGATGCCCTATGGCCAAAGACGACCTTACCGGTAATTTACCTACAGAAAACCTCCTTGCTTACCTGGATGAGATTGGAGCCAGTCATTCGGTGCAAAAACAAGCTTTTCAGGATGCTTATTTATTGGCAGCCGAAGTTTTTCCACATTAATTTTACTTTTGCTTTGGCACAAATTGAAATTTTACTAATTTCGCACTCCCAATACGTACTGATATGTCAAAAGTTTGCCAGATAACAGGAAAGAGAGCCATGACCGGTAATAAGGTTTCTCATTCAAACCGTAAAACCAAAAGAACCTTTGAACCCAATTTGTTTAAAAAGCGTTTTTACTTAGAAAGTGAAAACCGTTGGATTACCTTAAAGGTTTCTGCCAAAGGCATTCGTACCATTAGCAAAATCGGTTTGGAAGAAGCCATAGTTCGAGCTTACGAAAAAGGATATATTGATTAAGCTGTTGTAGTTAAAATAATATTCAGTTCAAAAACGTTGCACTTTCTGCAGCGTTTTTTCTTTTTTATACTATGAGAATATTACTTTTTACAATAGTTTTAGCTTTATTTTTTAATTTAATTCAACTGAATGCACAGCCCTTTCTAAGGGCAGATAGTTTACGGGGGGCTCTGCGTACTGAACGAACTTGCTATGATGTAACTTATTATGATTTGAAGCTACAATTTGATTTGCCCAATCGGAAGATTCAGGGAAGCAATGTTATTCATGCAGTTAAAACCGAAGAATCTGCCCGATTACAAATTGATTTATTTGAAGAACTTACTATCCATAAAATTTTAGATTTTTTAGGCAATAGCCTGAACTTTGTACGTGAGGGGAGTGCCGTTTTCGTTGAATTTCCAAAGGATATAAAAATTGGTGAGAGATTTTGGTTGGAGGTGTTTTACAGCGGTTCACCACGAATAGCTGAGATGCCTCCTTGGGACGGTGGATTTGTGTGGTCTAAAGATACCTATGGTATCGATTGGGTGGGGGTAGCCTGCGAAGGGATTGGCGCCAGTTTGTGGTGGCCTAACAAAGATCATCTAAGTGATGAGCCGGATAGTATGCGTATGGCATTTACAGTTCCCTCAAATCTAAAAGCTATATCAAACGGTCAGCAGGTTGCCGTATTGCCTGGTAATAATTATACTACGTATGTGTGGAAAGTTACCTATCCTATTAACAATTATAACGTAACCTTTTACATTGGCGATTATGTAAACTGGAGTGATACCTATGAAGGGAAAGAAGTCCCTTTTACGTTGAATTACTATGTGTTGAAAGGCAACCTTGAAAAATCAAAAAATCACTTTCAGCAGGTTAAACCAATGCTGGAATGCTATGAGAAATTTCTCGGTCCCTATCCGTTTCCCCGCGACGGCTTTGCCTTGGTAGAAGCACCTTACCTGGGTATGGAACACCAGAGCGCCATCGCTTACGGAAATAAATACAAACCCGGATACGATGGTATGGACTTTTCCATGTTGGGGCTCACATTCGATTACATCATTATTCATGAAGCTGGGCATGAATATTGGGGGAATAGTGTGAGTATGAAAGATATTGCGGATATGTGGATACACGAAGGGTTTTGTACATACAGCGAAGTGATTTATGTGGAATGCATGTACGGTGCTGACATCGCACTCAAATATGCGAATTCATGGAAATACAGGGTAATGAATGATAAGCCGGTGATTGGTCCTTATCATGTAAATTACAAAGGTTCTACCGATATGTACTATAAGGGTGCATTGATGTTGCACACCTTGCGATGGTTGGTAAATGATGACGAGCTTTGGTGGAATTGCCTTCGCACCATTCAAAAGGATTTTCGGTTTAAAACCACCGATACGCAAGAACTTGTGGCGTACATCAACAACAAACTTAAGAATGATTATACTTGGCTGTTTGACCAGTACCTTAAAAAAGCAAATCCGCCCGTGTTGGATATTCGCTTTAAAAAGAAAGGACAAGGAACCTTGGTTGCTTGCAAGTGGGACATGGCCGTACCTGATTTTCAACTTCCGGTATCATTGTTAGACGAAGCAGGCAAAGCATATAAAATACCTTGTAAATCGGGTGTATTACAGGAAACTTATGTATCGGTTCCCATTACATCACTTCGCATTGATGAATATCATGCGTATTTTATCCAAAAACATGAATAAAAAATACAATGCTGTTTTAATTTTTTCTTTGATTACTGCTGCACTTATACAAGCACAGCCTATACCTTGTAAGGTGGAAATCAGAGCAGAAAGTGAACAAGATGTTCGCTGGGCATATTCTGATTATGGCAAACTTACATATAGCATTTATTCAGGTATTCTGCGATTTGAGATAAATACCTGGTTGCTGAGTGAGCGAATGAATAATATTCCGGATTTGTATCGGCAGGAAGTGTTATTCCCTGCGGATAGTTCAGTGATTCGCGTATGGGCCATCGTTCCTGAAGATCAGCTAAAACCACAAGGCACAATGTTTGATTATACTCAAAAGACCATTCCTGGTTATGTACGTTGGGGGACCTTGGAACAGTCAGTAATGATTGATTATACCTTGTTGTTTAATCAGGGTATTGATTTAACTTTACAATTTTCTCAATCTTCGGATGAACGATTGCCCTTGCTTGGCTTAGGGAATCGGTTTAAACCGACTAACCTGAATATCTTTGTGAAGCAGGCAGTGATAAACAGAAATCCTGATTAGTTGTTGAATTATAACGATTACAAATTTTTACTTTTACACTATGATTGCCACATCGGTAGAACAAAATATTTTGGATTGTATTCCACACCAACCTCCTTTCCGGTTTATTGATGATATCTTGTCCATTGACGAAGAGCATGTAACGGGAAGTTATCGATTTAAACCAGATGAAGTTTTTTACAAAGGGCATTTCCCCGGTAATCCGATTACGCCCGGCGTAATTCTTACCGAGTGCATGGCTCAGATTGGGTTGGTGGCTATGGGTATCTACTTATACGGCGCCACTCCTGAAATTATGAAACACCTGAAAGTGTTTTTTACCGGTTCAGACGTAAGTTTTTATCGCATGGTACTGCCCGGTGAACGGGTAATTGTGCATTCTACAAAACTTTTCTTTCGCTTAAAACGCCTCAAGTGTGAAGTGAAAATGGAAACAGAATCCGGGGAATTGATTTGTTCCGGTATTCTTAGTGGTATGTTTATTGACCAGCGCGAAAAACGTTAAATTGCATCAATTAATACTTGGTTGCGTATCAAATCATCCAACGTTTCTCTGCGGGTAATCAAATAATCTTTTCCTTCATGAATCAACACTTCGGCCGGACGGAAACGTGAATTGTAGTTGGATGCCATCATAAAGCCATAGGCCCCGGCATTGTAAAAACAAAGAATGTCTCCTTCGCGTATTTCGTTGATTTTTCGGTCCCAGCCAAAGGTATCGGTTTCACAGATATATCCTACCACCGTATAAATTCGGGGGGTAGCGTCTGGATTACTTACATTTACTATATGATGATAGGCATCGTAAAACATGGGTCGGATGAGATGATTTAATCCGGAATCAATACCTGCAAATACGGTAGCCGTAGTTTGCTTGATTACATTTACTTTAGCAAAAAAATACCCGGCTTCACTCACCAAAAATTTCCCCGGTTCAAACATCAGGGTGAGGTTTTTTCCATACGATTGGCAGAAATTTTTGAAACGTTCTGTCATCTTTTCTCCCAGCAAATCCACATCCGTTGTTACATCATCAGGTTTGTAAGCTACTTTAAATCCACTTCCAAAATCAATGTATTCAAGGTCTTTGAAATTATGTGCCAGTTCTAATAAAATATCGGCTCCGCGTAAAAACACATCTACATCCAAAATATCTGACCCGGTATGCATGTGCAGGCCGGATACCCTGATGTTTTGAGATGCTATCACACGCTCTACATGCCGAAGCTGGTAAATAGAAATACCAAACTTAGAGTCTATATGTCCGGTTGATATCTTTGCATTACCCCCTGCCATGATGTGCGGATTGAAGCGAATACATACAGGTATTTTATTTCCATATTCATGGCCAAATTGTTCTAAAATGGAAATATTATCAATATTGATTTTTACCCCTAAATCAACTGCCAATTTTATTTCTTCCAACGATACGCAATTAGGTGTAAAAATAATATCATTCGGGGCAAAACCGGCTTTTATTCCTAGCATCACTTCCTGAATGGAAACTGTATCCAGTCCTGCTCCTAAGTTTTTAAAAAAACGTAATACATTCAAATTTGTTAGTGCTTTGCACGCATAATTTATTTTTAAATCCACCCCTTGAAACGCTTGAATTAGTTTATCATATTGGCGTTTCATGATAGCAGTATCATACACATATAGCGGAGTATCATACTTTTTGCAAATGCTTAGTACCGGAATGCCTTGAATGGCGTATTGCCCGTTAATTTTTTCCATAAACCAATAATAGTAAAGCTGCGAAGATAGTGAAGCCAAATAAATATTGTAACACATTGGTAATTTCAATCAACCGGTGTTCAA
>CALEWF010000164.1 GCA_937925455.1 uncultured Flavobacteriales bacterium
GTTAAAGTAGAAAGAGAACGTTCTATTTCACGACGAAGCGATTCTGTAACTAATTCATTGTCAGGACTTGGACTTTCTGAGCTTTTAATTACATCGTACATATCCCCTTCTTCCCCTTCCTGTAACGGTGCATCCATAGAAACATGACGTCCGGCACTAAATAATGATTCTTTTACATCCTCTTCGCTCATATCAAGAGCTGCGGCTATTTCTTCTGCAGAGGGTTCTCTTTCAAACTTTTGTTCAAGTTCAGAGAAAGTTCGGTTAATTTTATTAATTGAACCTATTTTATTTAAAGGTAAGCGAACGATGCGAGCCTGTTCAGCCAATGCTTGTAAGATGGACTGACGAATCCACCATACGGCATAGGATATAAACTTAAATCCGCGGGTTTCATCAAATCGTTGTGCTGCTTTGATTAATCCCAAATTCCCTTCATTAATCAAGTCAGGTAAAGTAAGCCCTTGATTTTGATACTGTTTTGCAACAGAAACCACAAATCTCAAATTGGCTTTTACCAATTTCTCCAACGCTGCCTGATCGCCCTCTTTTATTCGTCGAGCTAATTCTACCTCTTCTTCAGCAGATATTAATTCTACTCTTCCGATTTCCTGTAGATATTTATCTAATGAAGCAGTATCACGGTTTGTAACTTGTTTGGCTATTTTTAATTGTCTCATACCTTGGGTTTAAATCAACACTAAATAAACGGTATGAAACAAAAAAAGGTTGCATGATGCTATACAACCTTTTTTATGAAAAAGTGAATATTATTTTTATTTTGATTTATTCACTGGAGTACGAGGTAATAAGGCTTTTCTTGAGAGCTTCATTTTACCTGTTTTAGAGTCAATTTCAACCAGTTTTACCTGAACTAAATCGCCTTCTTTTAATTCTTTTGAAATATCATCAGTGCGTTTCCAGTCGTATTCAGAGACATGCAAAAGACCCTCTTTTTTGGGCAAAATCTCAACAAAAGCACCAAAAGTTGTAATTTTTTTAACTATACCATCATAGGTTTGTCCTACTTCAGCCACAGCAGTAATTGTTTTAATACGGTTCAGAGCTTTTTCAAGCATTTCTTTATTAGATCCGGCAATTTCAACTACTCCAATATTTCCAACTTCTTCAATGGTTATTACGGTATTGGTTTCACGCTGCAGCTCTTGAATATGCTTTCCACCGGGACCAATTACTGCGCCAATAAATTCGTTAGGTATTTCAATAGTTACAATTCGCGGTGCAAAGGGTTTTAAATCTGGTCGAGGTTGTGAAATAGTTTCATTCAGTTTAGCCAGAATGTGTAGTCTACCACGTTTAGCCTGCTCGAGAGCTTCGGCTAAGATTTCATACGACATTCCATCTACCTTAATATCCATTTGGCAGGCTGTAATTCCCTTCGATGTCCCACATACTTTAAAATCCATATCACCCAGGTGGTCTTCATCTCCCAAAATATCGGATAGCACGGCATATTTACCGGTTTCTCTGTCTGAAATCAACCCCATGGCAATACCACTTACATGCTCTTTTATCTGAATTCCAGCATCCATGAGTGCTAATGAACCTGCACAAACTGTAGCCATGGAAGAAGAACCGTTAGATTCTAAAATATCAGAAACAATCCGTAAAGAATACGGTAAATTTTCGGGTAAAACTTGTTTAATGGCGCGTAAAGCTAAGTTTCCATGGCCTATTTCACGTCTTCCTGTACCTCGCATTGGCTTTACTTCTCCCGTAGAAAAGGGGGGGAAATTATAATGTAATAAGAAACGGCTTGTACCTTCAAATACTGCTCCATCAATGATTTGCTCATCCATTTTAGTCCCCAAGGTTACTGTGGTAAGCGATTGTGTTTCTCCTCGGGTAAAAATGGCTGAACCATGCGTAGAAGGCAGGTAGTCAGTTTCGCACCAAATAGGGCGAATTTCATCCAAGACTCTTCCATCCAAGCGCCTGCGTTCATTCAGTACGCAATCACGCATGGCTTTTTTCTCTACCTCATGATAGTATTTGCCAATAAGAAACGCTTTTTCTTCAGCTTCTTCTGGGGTAAGGGTAGCAACAAACTCTTCTTTAATGGCTTTGAATTTTTCAGCACGAAGCTTTTTATTCGCAATACCTTCTCTGGCTATTGCATAACATTTATCATAAGCAAAAGCCCAAATGGCTTTACGTAATTCTTCGTCGTGTTTTTCATGGCAATATTCTCTTTTCGCTTTGTTAACAAGTGCCGCAAGCTCTTTTTGAGCCCGGCATTGAATTTTTATATGTTCATGAGCAAATTTCAGCGCTTCAATCATATCCTGCTCTGAAATTTCTTTCATCTCCCCCTCTACCATGTTGATGTCTTTTTCAGATGCAGCTACCATGATATCCATATCCGATTGTTCGAGCTCAGTTACAGATGGATTAATTTTGAATTTACCATTTATACGTCCTACCCGAACTTCAGAAATTGGTCCATTAAAAGGAATATCAGAAACTGCCAAGGCTGAAGAAGCCGCTAAGGCTGCTAATGCATCAGGCAATACATCCTTATCTAACGAAATAAGATTAACAATCACTTGTGTTTCTGCGTGAAAATCATCTGGAAATAATGGACGAAGAGCCCTATCAATGAGTCTAGAAATTAAGATTTCGTAATCTGAAAGCTTGGCCTCTCTACGATGAAAACTACCTGGAATACGGCCAGCAGCGGCAAATTTCTCTTGATAATCTACTGTTAGTGGCATAAAATCCACATTTTCTCCTGCTTCTTGCTTAGCACATACTGTGGCAAGTAACATGGTATTGCCCATTCTTACCACAACAGACCCATCGGCTTGCTTGGCTAATTTACCGGTCTCTATGGTGATGGTTCGGCCATCTCCAATATCAAAAGTTTTAGTTATTACGTTCATTGACATATTGATAATATTGATTTAAAATAAACAAAAAAAGGCAATCATGATTGCCTTTTCTAAGAGGTGAAGGGTTATTTCCTCAGTTTTAGTTTTTTGATAATAGCACGGTAACGTTCGATATCTTTATTCTCGAGGTAAGAAAGTAATTTTTTTCTTTTACCTACCAGCATTACTAACGAACGTTCTGTATTGTAGTCTTTGGGATTATTTTTCAGGTGTTCGGTAAGATGGTTGATACGGGTAGTAAACAACGCAATCTGACCTTCAGCTGAACCAGTATCAGTTTCTGATTTACCGTACTTTTTAAAAATTTCTTTTTTGGTTTCGGATGTCAAATACATTTCAACTATTATTTTTAATTCAAGCGTGCAAATATAGAGATTCTTATCAGATTTGCCAAATACAAATTAAAATTATTCCGACTCCTCTACTTTGTTCCTGATTTTATCTTTTTATATCCTTCTATAAAATCTTTAATCTGCTCTACTCCAATCTTTTTCCCAATGATTTTCTTATCTCTATCTAACACATATACAACCGGATAGCTTGACAAATCGTAGGTATGCCTGAAATTTAAACTGGGCAGGTCTGTTAAGTGAATGTACTTTTCTGGATTTTTATTAATTTCTGGACTATCCGATACGTTAATCCATGGTAATTTATTTTCAACCAGATATTTTTTCCATTCAGTGGTTTCAAGTTCACCTTCAACAGCATAAACGGGAATATTATTGGGTTTAAGGTATGATTCGTAAAGTTCTTTCAGTTTGGGAGTATTTTTTTTGCAATGTCCGCAAGTAGCATCCCAAAAATAAAGGATGGTATAATCAGCTTGTAATTTATACAAGTTGTGCCATACCATGTTGGTATCTGGTAAAATGAGATTTGGAGCCTGCTTACCACAAAGTAATGGTTTGAGCTTTGAAGCTCTTTCTTTCATCTTGTCTAATGTTTTTTGATCTACCCAAGTGGCTTGCCCGGTAGTGTAATACTTTTCTACCATATGAACAAATACAGCATCCATACACATGAGCTGTGAACGTTCAAAGGTATAAGTAATAGTATGCACCACGTATTTAAACATTTCTGGGTTAGCCCTGGCTTTTTCAATCACTCTATCCACTTCACTGATGATAGAATCTGGAATTTGAGGAATAACCTTCTCGAGAAAGTAAGTAAATTTAGGCTCAAAGATTGGAGTTCGTAAAATTCGGGAATCTTCAAAGTTTATATGATCAAAAAAATGGGATTTAAAATAGCGGTATTGAAAAGTTGAATCAATTGTGCCATCAGGGTTTTTAGGACTTTCTGGTATTTCAACATCTTTCATAACTTTAAATAAATAGGCCATGAAGGTGCCTTTGTTTTTTTCCATAATTTCTTCACGATACTGGTTAATTTGTTGGTTTATTTCGCCTAATCTTTTATCCAGTTCTTTATAGCGAGCCGATTGCTTATCTAATGAATCTCTTTCTATTCTAAGAGGTTCTATTTCTTTTTGGAAGGAAGCCATTTTTTTTATATACTCAAACCAAATTTGATTTTCTATCGAGCCTTTAATTTTAGCATGGCCAATTAGGTCAACTGTATCTGTTTCTATGTAGAATGAGGGTTCATTCACCACAAACTCAAACCAACGTTTGTTGGGTAGCACAAATAAATAAATCCCTCCTGGAATGGTGTCGTTTTTCTTTTTAAATTCTACTTCACCTTTTGAATTAATTCGGGCGGTATCTCTAACAAATTTCTTTTCGCCAAAGTGAAACCCCAAGTAACAAACCGTGTCTTTTAACCCGTTTATTTTAAACTTATAAGAATAGTTTGTAATACCTTGTGCATTGAGCCCTTGTAGATACAAATTCAATAATATAACCGAGATTATTAGCTTTTTTAACATAGCATTTCACTTTTCAAGTTGCAAAGTAACAAGTTTTATACCCGAATGAAAATCTTCTTAACCATTCATTAACATTCCAATTATTATCTTATCTGCAAAATATTAAAATATTTTAAAATCATTTGCCAAATATCTTATTCTTATTTTAAAAAAGATGCATACCAGGTGGCCGTTTATGCTTCCATCGTCGGTGAGACCAAAGCCAACATTCCGGCTGCTCTTGAATATCTTTTTCAAGCAATTTGACATAGCTTAAAACTACATGATTAGTTGCTTCTTTACTTGCATCTTCGGTAATCATCTTGCCATACAGTCGGTATCTACCCTTTGAAATTTTTTTTTGAGAAACATACACTACCGGTAATTTGTATTTTCTAGCCAATACTTCATACCCTTTAAAAAAACCGGTTTCTTGATTTAAGAAAGTAGTCCAAACTGCATGCTCTGGCGGAGGAGATTGATCAGCAATAAAGGTAAAGCAAACCGGATATTGATAATTCATTTGAATGACTCGGGGGGCCTGTTGCATACTGATTAGTTGCATTCCGGTTCTAGTTCTAAATGTATAAAAAAAATGGTCGAATAATTTATTTTTTAATGGGCGATATAAAGCATACACTTTATGCGATACTTGAGGTGGCGTAGCTAATCCGCTCCACTCCCAATTGCCGGTGTGCCCCATCACAACAATAAAACTTTTTTGTTCATTGTAGAACCGTTTAAAATAATTAAGTAATGATTCATCCATCAAGCATCTTTCCTTAATATCATTAGAAGACAATCGTTGAGCCTTAATATTCTCAACTATAAGTTGAGAAAGATGATTGTAATACTTTTTTATCATATATTTTATTTTTTCATCAGTAAAATGAGGGAAAGCATGTGAAATATTCTTTCGAATAACAGTATATCTGTATTTTAAAATATTGTTTAATACCCACCTAATATTAAAAGACAAAATATATAAAACAGCCATGGGAAGCATTGCTGCAAAACGTAAAAGAATAATAGCTATATGCGATAAAAGAAATTTCACTTTTTTAGTTTTAACAAACATACACAATTCTGTATATTTAATTAAGACCATTCAAATCTGTATATTTACAAAAAAATAAAAATTGTATGTACGACTATGTAATCGTCGGTGCTGGCAGTGCCGGTTGCGTTTTAGCCAACAGGCTTAGTAAAGATCGCAGTAAAAAAGTGGTTTTAATTGAAGCCGGTTCTAAAGATTTAAGCCCCAAAATAAAAATCCCGGCTGCTTTTTTTCATTTATTTGAAA
>CALEWF010000165.1 GCA_937925455.1 uncultured Flavobacteriales bacterium
AATGTAATTAGCACAACAATATACTTTCAAAATATTGTTGAGCTGATAATATGAGGAGAAAGGGCAAGCGCGAATTTGGGTCGGGACGTATCCAGCACGCCCCGACGGGATAAGATCACCCGCAAAAAATCAATCCATCCACAAAGTTGCGGTTTTCATAATCATAGGTCTTAGCGGAACAAAAGGTCTAAAACGGAAATTTTAACATAATACTTACTTACTCAGAAGCAGGATAACTCTTTATGGAATAATTCAATTTTAACACACCAAAAAAGAAAAACAATGAATATTTCATGATATAAGCGATAAAGATTATTTTGCCATTGATATTGTAAATTGTTGAAAGAAAAGAATGGCAATGGCAAAAATAAAAATCTGGACAGCAAAAGAAATCGAGCATTATGAGAATCCACCACTATTTAATGGAGCAGCGCGCAAAAAGTTTTTTGACTTACCAGTAAAGCTGAGGCAACAGGTTGAAGGATTTTACAAGATTGAAAACCGTGTTGGTTTTAGTTTGATGTTTGGCTATTTCAAAGCATGCCGGCGTTTTTTTCTCACAAAATATTTTCGGGAACAGGATATTCGTTTTATTGGCAAAAAATATGGACATTTATTTGAGGATATGGAGCTGTGTAATTATAAATCCAAAGCTTATAATCAACACCGGAAAATTATACTGGGATATTTTGGTTATTCCGGATTCGGACTTGATAAATACGGGGATTTGATCGGGGAAATAATTGCCGGGCCATTGCAGTCTTTTGCATCGCCCCAACAAATGTCAGTTAAGGTTTTAAGTTGGTTATCAGGTAAACATATTGAGTTGCCGGCCTACGTTATATTGCAAAGTGTTTTGACCAAGGCTATCCGGACACGGGATAAACTACTGCATCAAAAACTGGAAGGGTTAATGCAGGTTCACCATAAAAAAGCATTGGATAAATTACTGAACCGGGTGTATAAAGAAACGGGGCAAAGCACTTATGTATTCGTTGATTTAAAGAAACTTATCCGTAAAGATAATGTAAAATCAATCAAGGCAAATATCAAAAAACATGAGATGATCCGGTGGATTTACCGGCGCACACAATCGCTTTATAAAAGGCTTGAGTTGAACGAAAATGCAATTCAACATTTTGCAGAACGGGTTATTAAATATAAGTCTAATCAGCTTATACGCCGCAAAAAAACAGACCAGTATTTATTACTTTTGGGCTTTGTGGTATTCCAGTTCCGCCAGTTTGAAGACCAATTGACGGACACCTTTCTTTCTGCCTGCAGGAGCGCATTAAGTGCCGCACGGAATGAATGCAAGGAGCATTCATATACCCGGAGGAAGGAACATAACAAGCAACTGGAAAAGGCAACACGAATAGCACAAAACAAACATGATTTGATTAATGCTATCCGCAATATCGTTTGGGAACCGGGGGGTAAGCCTTCTAAAAAGATAGCAATAATCCAGAAATTGATTCCACTTGACCATGAGCAAAACGGGGAACAACAAGTGTTGGATTTGCTAAAACAACAATACAAAAAGCAGGATGCAGAAATTTTGTTCAACTGTCTGGAAAAACAATCCGTTTCTTTACAACGTCAGGTTTCCCCCCTTATTAAGTCACTCCATTTTAATGCAAAGAATTCCTCCAAAAGTTTAATAAAGGCCATCAACTATTTTAAGAGCAGGGAAGGAAAAATATTGAGAGATGCACCTTCTGATTTCCTGGACAAACACCAGCAGGAAGCTTTAATTGACAAAACCGGATATTTCAGGGTTTCCCTGTATAAAATATTGTTTTTTCAAGCCATTTTCTATGCCATCAAAAGTGGGGAACTTAACCTGAAGTATTCTTTTCGCTATAAGGCCTTTGATGAGTATCTTTTCAAGTCAACTTACTGGAAAAAGCATAAAAATGCGCTGTTGGGAAAAGCAGAATTGAAGCATCTGGAAAACTGGAATACCGTATTGGAAAAAGTTAAACCTTTACTAGAAAAACATTTAATACAAACAAATAATTGTATACTTGATGGTGATAATCCATTCTTCAATCTTGCCCCAGGTGGTAAGTATCATGTTAAAACCCCGAAGTTGGATAAAGAATACAACAATAATATTACGGGCATGTTTCCAAAAGAAAAAATTATCCCGCTAGGTGAAGTTTTGGCTACTGTTGGTCAACTCACCAATTACCTCAAGAGCTTCAAACATTACCAACCCTATTATAAAAAAGCACGTCCTCACAAAAATATTTTCCTCGCTGCTATTACTGCTTATGGCTGCAACATAGGGGTAGATATGATGACGCGGGTAGCGCATGGAATTTGTGCTTCCGGGTTAGAAAATACGGTAAACTGGTATTTTGATTTGGATAATATTTATAAGGCCAATAACAAAATTAATGACTTTACAAGTCGCCTTGAGTTGGCCAATCTTTTCCGGAAACAGGAAGGAGAACTACATACTTCCAGTGATGGTCAAAAGATAAATGTTGCCCCTGCTCAAACTATTGATGCCACATACTCTTATAAATATTTTGGTAAGGGCAAGGGCGTTACCTCTTATGCTTTTATTGATGAACGATTCATCCCTTTTTATTCTACAATCATCGGTACCCCACAACGGGAAGCTATTTATGTCCTGGACGGGTTACTCCATAATAAAGTTATTCGTTCGACCATCCATTCTACGGATACACATGGGTATACAGAAGCTGTATTTGGGCTGACCGGGTTACTTGGATTCGAGTTTGCCCCAAGAATTGCCAAGCTCTACAAACAACATATCTACTGTTTCGACGGTATTGGGTCTTACCGTTCAAAAGGCTACCACATCTTGCCATCAGGTTGTATCAATACCGATTTAATTGAACAAAACTGGGATCATATACTCCGGCTTGTAACCTCTGTCAAACTGAATAAATGTACGGCTTCCCAAATCTTCAAACGGCTAAATTCTTACTCTGAACAACACCCTGTTTACAAAGCTTTAAAAGAGTACGGCAAAATCTTCAAAACAATTTTTATTCTTCGGTATATCGACACGCTTAACCTCAGACAAGCTATTCAAAAACAATTAAATATTGCCGAATTATCCAACCGATTTTCTAATGCCCTTTGCGTAGCTAACGGAAATGAAATGATTTTTATAACCCATAATGAACAACTCATTGCCGATGCTTGCAAAAATCTTATTAAAAGTGCTATCATCTGCTGGAACTATTTATTTATGACACGGTACATTCAAAACATCAAATCTCACAAGGAAAAACTGGACGTAATTGAGGATATAAAGGCCGGAACAGCCATCGCATGGAGACATATTTATTTTAATGGTATTTACGATTTTTCTCACGAAAAACTGACGGATTCTTTCAATTTACTCGACTCCCAAAATTACAGCTTAAATTTGGGGTGAAAATGGGAGCCAAAATATACATTGTTATGTTAGTGTTTATCAACATTACAATATGCTTACAATGTCCGGATTAGACCTTTTGTTCCGCTAAGACCTATAATGTTCTTCATGTGAACGGGCTTGGTGGTTTTGTGAATAGTTCCTACTGGAGTTCGTCTGCGGACGGTAATAACAACGCGTGGAGTCAGGATTTTAGCAGTGGTAACCAGAGCAGCAATGCTAGATACAGCAGCTTCAGGGTTCGAGCCATCCGGGCTTTTTAAGAATGCGAATCAGAATCTAAAAAGGCACTAGGCTAACGGTAGAATGCCAAGCAAGTGCGCTGTGAGTAGCTTTCAGCTACGAGCATCTATTGGAAGTCGAACAACAAAATTATAAACGATCAAATACAAAACGCTGCTACTTACAAACTAAAAAAACACAACAATAAAATCACATTTCACAATCCGTGTACAATCCATGATCTGATAAAAGAAAAATAGGAAAGTACACGGATTATTTTTTGTTTATAATTTTCCAGTCTATTTTCAAAACGAAACAAGCAAAATTATCAAGCAATTCGCCAGTTGAACTGTAAGTCTCAACACAATAGCTTGACTACAACATGT
>CALEWF010000166.1 GCA_937925455.1 uncultured Flavobacteriales bacterium
TAACTGATACAGTAACATACAAAATTTTATACAATGAAAGAAAAAATTAAATGGCTATATCGTTGCATCCATCCAAAATATCAAAAACTTTTTTTAGAATATTCTGTAACATTCAAACCACGTTACGGATATGGCTTACCACCACATAAATTACTTTATGAACTAATAAATAAAGATCGAAATTCATACATGGAATTTCTAACTTATTGTTTATCATTCAAAGAAAAATTTTGGGAAATTAAAGACAAATCATCGCAAAAAGACTCATCATTGCCTGTATGGAACAATGGCTTCTTGCCAGGTTTAGATATAATTACACTATATTGTATGATAGCATATAATAAACCTTCAATATACCTAGAAGTTGGTTCAGGTAATTCTACTAAAGTAGCAAGGAAAGCCATTCAAGATTTAAATCTATCTACTAAAATTATTTCTATTGATCCGCATCCAAGGGCAGAAATAGACCATTTGGCAGATGAAATAATACGTAAACCCTTTGAAGATTGTTCGTTAGATTATTTTTCATCCCTAAATGCCAATGATATTATTTTCATTGACAATTCGCATCGCATCTTACCAAATTCTGATGCAATGGTATTTTTTTTAGAAGTATTACCGCAATTAAGTAAGGGAATTATTGTGCAAATACATGACATATATTTACCTTATGATTACCCCCAAATTATGTGTGATAGATTTTACTCCGAGCAATATGGATTAGCCATGTATTTACTGGCTAATCCACATCGCTACAAAACAATTTTACCTAATTATTTTATATCAGAAGATAAAGTATTGTCTTCTATTATAGAACCTATATGGCTTCACCATAATCTTAAAAATGTGGAACGACACGGTGGTTCATATTGGATTAAAATTTATGAGTAATTAGAGTTTTAGGGTTCATCGAATAAATCACCCAACGCATTATTACTGTAAATAACAGAAGGTGGAACTGATATAGAAGCAGAATTAGAGCTTACCCAAATTCCCCAAGCTGCACTATGGGAAACGCTAGATTCGCTGATTGTTAAAGAACCTGCACTCCAAGCTCCTACATGAATATTGGCTCGTTTTTGAGTTGCACCGGTATATGACGATGAACCACCATAACTAATATCAGCGTATGCAATTTCATTATTGGGGTGTGTGCTTTGAAAAGCAACTCCTTTCCATGAACCAGGCAACTGCGTTTCACCGGTTAAAATAACTCGTTCAGAGGAATTGCCCACAATTTTAAGCCATGAATTAGTGCTGTAATCACCCGTGGTTAAACCTGCATCGCCGGTAAACTCTACTCGAACGCCCGGTTCTATAGTTAAGTTTCCTGAATTGCTAAAATAACCAACCATGGCTATTCCATCAACCAAGTATGGAACATTCATTTTTTTCCACATATGTCCACCTATCATTCTTCCAGCGCGTAAAAGTATTTTATTATTTCCGTTGTTTTGAAATACAGTAGCAACACCATCTAGACTGGTAGCACACGAAGAGGGCATAGAAATGGGATAATTTTGATTATTAGAAAAAGTATTATTTGAACAATTGACAAGGGGATTATTTTCACTGGCATCCAATCCGTCTATCAATAGCCCATCTTTGCCACTTTTTGCTATTAAAGAATTTGTGATGGTTAATTTACCATTGTTAGCTAAGCGAATATTGGCTTTATTTTCAGTTATTCCATCAAAACTTGAACTACCACCATGCATTATTAAGCAATGCGTTAATTCATTTAATGGATTATTACTAAGAATAAAAATTCCTTTCCATATACCTTGAGCATCTGCTTCACCTCTAAATTCAATTTTTTCATTATTCGTGCCAACAGCTATTATAGAACCTCCGTTTTCAATTACAATGCCAGAATTAGCTTTACATTCTATAACTACACCAGGCTCAATTGTAAGTCTGGCATTTACTTTTACTACACAATTTAAAACATAATCTATACCATCATTTCTGTTTTCCCAAACTGTATCCGAATTTATATCACTACAGGGGATAGTTTGTACAACGCTATCACTGCATGCACTAATGAAAAAAATTAAGGCAACTAATGTTAAATAAGCAAATTTTAAATTAAGGTTGGTTTTCATAAATAGTAAATTTATCAAATGTATAAAATTTTAATCACCCAATTCACCAAGTAAATTTTGCAATTCAAATAGTTCATCGCGTAGCTTAGCAGCTTCTATAAAATCAAGCTCTTTGGCAGCAGCTTCCATTTTCTTGCGGGTAATATCAATCATTTTTAGCACATCGGCTTTTGATTTATAGTTTAATTTTTCTTCTGCAGCTAACGATACTTCATCAGGCTGAACATAACTGACCTGTTTTTCGGGCCTTGCTCCACCGGCTACACGGGTTTGTTGCATAATTTCTTCTTTTGATTTAATCAAGGGCTTGGGTACTAAATTATGTTTCAGGTTGTAGTTGATCTGTTTTTCACGTCGTCGTTCGGTTTCGTCTATGGCTTTTTGCATACTTTCGGTAATGGTGTCGGCGTACATAATCACCATTCCGTTAATATTTCTTGCAGCACGCCCAATGGTTTGAATCAGCGAACGTTGATTTCTCAAAAATCCTTCTTTATCTGCATCCAATATCGCCACCAGGGAAACTTCGGGTAAATCCAATCCTTCTCGCAACAAATTAACGCCAATCAATACATCAAATAATCCCAACCTGAGATCTCGTAAAATTTCAACTCTTTCCAAAGTATCTACTTCTGAATGAATGTATCGGCAACGAATGTGAAGTTTAGCAAGGTATTTATTCAATTCTTCTGCCATTCGTTTGGTAAGCGTGGTTACCAATACCCGTTCATCTTTTTGGGCACGCTTTTCAATTTCATGCAGCAAATCATCAATTTGATTTACAGAAGGACGGACTTCTATTACCGGGTCTAACAAGCCGGTAGGACGTATTACCTGTTCCACAAACACTCCTTCACTTTGTTGCAATTCATAATCGCCAGGTGTAGCACTCACATAAATGGTTTGATTCAATAACGATTCAAACTCTTCAAACTTTAAGGGTCTATTATCCAGTGCAGCCGGAAGGCGAAACCCATAATCTACCAAATTGACTTTTCGATGCCGATCCCCATTGTACATCGCCCGTAATTGGGGAACTGTAACATGGCTTTCGTCAATCACCAGCAACCAATCATCCGGAAAATAATCTAACAAACAAAAAGGACGAGTGCCCGCTTCTCGCCGGTCAAAATATCGGGAATAATTTTCAATACCAGAACAATACCCTAATTCCCGTATCATTTCCAAATCATGTTCAACCCGCTGTTCCAATCTTTTGGCTTCCAAAAATTTTCCCTGTTCTTTAAAAAATTCCACCTGCTTTACCATGTCATCTTGAATTTGATATATGGCTTGCTTAATGCGTTCACGGGTTGTTACAAACAAATTGGCAGGATTGATTACAAACTGCGTCAATGAATCGAGTTTTTTTCCTGTGATTGGGTCAATCAGTTCAATTTCTTCTACCTCATCTCCCCAAAAATAAATTCGAACCGCATTATCAGCATATGCCAAATAAATATCCACCTGATCTCCAATCACACGAAACGTCCCTCGCTTGAAGTCTTCTTCCGTACGATAATACAAAGCATCAATGAGCCGATGCAAAAATTTATTTCGGCTAATCACATCCCCTTTTTTGATGCGAATAGTTTGCTCGTAAAAATCCGCCGGATTTCCCATACCGTATATGCACGATACAGACGAAACCACCAATACATCCCTTCTGCCCGAAAGTAAAGCAGATGTAGTACTCAAACGAAGTTTTTCAATTTCATCATTTATGGCCAAATCTTTTTCAATATAAGTATCAGTGGTAGGAATATAGGCTTCAGGCTGATAATAATCATAATACGAAACAAAATATTCCACGGCATTATTCGGAAAAAATTGCTTGAATTCTCCATACAACTGTGCTGCTAAAGTTTTATTATGACTTAAAACCAGCGTAGGCTTTTGTACCTGAGCTATGACGTTGGCAATGGTAAAAGTCTTACCCGTACCGGTTGCTCCCAGCAGGGTTTGAAACCGATCGCCCCTCATGATTCCTTCCACTAACTGACGGATAGCTTCAGGCTGATCTCCTGTAGGCTGATAGGGTGAAACTAACTGAAAATTCATTTTTCACAAATTACTTGCAAAGTTAGGCTAAATCCCGTTCCTTTGCAGTATAACATAGTTATAAACCTTTGGTTTAAGGGAGTTTAACACATAGAGCATGAATTTTTTCTCAAAAGACAAATTTCAACGGTTGCCGCTTCCCATGAAATATAAAATTGTGGAAGAAACCGGCAGGTACCTCATGTATCGTAAGCACCTGCATTATTACATTGAATTGTTTATGTTGCATAATTTATATGTGGAGGTATGGCGCAGCATGGCCACCAATCAGGTGTACTGGATTGAATGCCAAACCAAAGCCTATGTGAATGAACATTATTTAGATTGCATCAGTATAAAAGAGCTGATGCAGTGATTGCTGCAAACAATCCGGTTTTTTTTACCTTTACATTCTGATTTCAATCACAAAGGATATGATATACCTGGATTTTGAAAAACCCATACAAGAACTGGAAGAAGAATTGCTTCGCATTCAGGAATTGGGAGAAAAAAATCAGTTAGATATTTCCTCTACCATTGCAGACTTGCAAACGAAGATTGCAGCTAAGAAAAAAGAGATTTACAGCAATTTAACGGCTTGGCAAAAAGTTCAAATATCCCGTCATCCCGAAAGGCCTTATACCTTAGCATATATTGAGTATCTTACCCAAGGTAATTTCATTGAGTTACATGGCGATAGAAATGTGGCTGACGACAAAGCTATGGTGGGTGGACTGGGAAAAATTGACGGACGTAGTGTGATGTTAATTGGCCAACAAAAAGGAATTAATACCAAAATGCGTCAAATTCGCCGATTTGGCATGGCCAATCCCGAAGGATATCGAAAGGCACTTCGCTTAATGAAAATGGCTGAAAAATTTGGTATTCCCATCATTACTTTCATTGATACACCCGGAGCTTATCCGGGCATTGAAGCCGAAGAACGAGGTCAAGGCGAAGCTATTGCCCGCAACCTATATGAAATGTTTCGTATTGAAGTACCAATTATTTGTGTCATCATTGGAGAAGGTGCATCGGGCGGTGCTTTAGGGATTGGTATTGGCGATAAAGTATATATGCTGGAAAATACTTGGTATAGTGTAATTTCACCTGAATCTTGTTCTTCCATTTTATGGCGCAATTGGGACCATAAAGAAGAAGCTGCCGAGGCCTTAAAACTTACTGCACAGGATATGATGAAAAACGGATTGATTGACGGCATCATTCCGGAGCCCTTAGGAGGTGCTCATCATGACCCGCAAACGGCTTTTGAAAATGTAAAAAAAGAAATAATCCCTACACTGGATAAATTAATGAAAGTATCATCTGAAAAACTAATTGAAAAGCGAATTGAGAAATTTGCTAAAATGGGTGTTTATGAAGAATAGAACAAGTTAAGTAACCTTAGTTACATATTGCAAGCTTCGCACTCACCTACTTTTGTACAAAAAGATATGAAAAAGGTTTTTCCGAGTCAAATTTCCACTCCTGAGTTACATGGTATATTGCAATCTTCGATTGCCCCTCGTCCCATTGCTTTTGCAAGCACAGTAGATAAGGATGGTAATCCCAATTTGGCTCCTTATAGTTTTTTTAATGTATTTGGTTCCAATCCACCTACTTTAGTTTTTGCCGTTGTACGTCGCGTACGTGATAATTCATCCAAACACACCTTAGAAAACATTGAACAAACGCGTGAAGTGGTAATCAATGTGGTGTCCTATTCCATGGTACAACAAACTTCATTGGCCAGTACTGAATATCCTAAAGGAGTAAATGAATTTATCAAAGCTGGATTTACCCCATTGCCTGCTGAAATGGTAAAACCATTTCGTGTAAAAGAATCACCGGTTCAATATGAATGCAAGGTAAAAGATATTATTTATACCGGTAATGTTGGTGGTTCAGGTAGTTTAATTATTTGCGAACCGGTTTTAATTCATATCCATGAAGATATTTTAAATGAACAAGGTAAAATAGACCAGCAAAAGATAGATTTAGTAGGAAGATTGGGTGATGATTGGTATGTTAGAGCATCCGGTAAAGCACTTTTTGAAGTTGAAAAACCACTAACATCTTTGGGCATAGGAGTTGATGCTTTGCCTGAAAATATACGCCTCAGCAAAGTACTTACCGGAAATGATCTGGGAATTTTAGGCAATCAAAAAACATTACCCAATAAAGAAGATGCGCTTAATTTCATTCATTCCACTGAGTTTAAAAAAAAATTAAATGCTCTGGAAACCGAAATACAAAATAAAACTGCTCATCATATTGCTCAACA
>CALEWF010000167.1 GCA_937925455.1 uncultured Flavobacteriales bacterium
ATAAACCCCAAATTTTCAAAAGTATTGATATTAAGTATCAGGCTGCTTCAAGCGGCTGTTCGTTACAAGTCCTCGGGGCTCAGCCACACAGAGCATCGGGGCAGCGGTGTCTTCGTGCCCTCAGCCCCGCTACCCCGTGCCCTGTGGGCTTCGTCCCTGCGGGCTTTCCACTGCCATCCGCAGCAGATGGGGCAGAGGGTAAATCCACCTCTGCGAGTCGGAGGAACACGCGGTCACGCCCTTTTAAAATAGTATGATAAAAATACTCTAATGAGAATTTCGATTTATAAGATTTTTAGAAAACAGGACATGTATTTTCATGCTGAATGCGTATCATTGTAAGACGTATGATGTATGAAAGAGGTCCACTTTCTAAAAAAAAATCAAGAAACCTGGAAAAAGCTGGAAGAGTTGCTGGCAAAACCTGGGAAAAAAAAACCAGATCAGCTCAGCGAATTATACATCCGGCTCATGGACGACCTTTCGTATGCCCGAACCTATTATCCTCATAGCAAAACAACGCAATACTTAAACGGGCTTTCGGCTGCATTGCATCGAGAGATATACCGTAACAAACGGGAAAAAAGCAACCGCATTTGGGAGTTTTGGAAAACAGAACTTCCACTCACTGTAAGAAAATATCATCATATCATAGCAATATCATTTGCCATTTTCTTTTTGTCATTTGCCATTGGCTGGATTTCCGCAGAAAATGATCAAGGATTTGTACGCCTGATTTTGGGCGATCAATATGTGAATATGACCGAAGAGAATATAAGAAAGGGTAACCCAATGGATGTATATGGCCAATTGAGAGAAGGCCCAATGTTTTTATACATAACATTCAATAATATTTATGTTTCATTTCTTTTTTACATTTTAGGAATAACCTTTGGAATAGGTACCTTGTGGCGATTATTTAGTACAGGCATCATGGTGGGAACATTCTTAAATTTCTTTTATCAAAAAAAATTATTTACTGATGCCATGCTTGCCATTTGGATGCATGGTACCATCGAAATAGCCGTAGCTATAATTGCAGGAGCCGCCGGTTTAGTGCTGGCGCAAGGCATTGTTTTTCCGGGCACGTATTCGCGAATTGAATCTATGAAACGGGGGGCAAAAGATGGATTAAAAATGGTTATCGGCTTGGTTCCCTGTTTTGTTATCGCCGGATTTATTGAAAGTTTTTTAACCCGACATTACTATGTCAGTCCGGTACTCAGTGCCACCGTTATTGTTTTGTCATTTACTTTTATCGTTACCTATTTTGGAATATATCCCATCATTTTAGAACAGCAAATAAATCGCCGTATTCAACGCCCCCTGAACAATGAAGAATTGTTACTAAAAAAACAGAGACTACAAATTTCTGGTGTATTATGGCTATGTGGGGGAATAGTATTAGCCATTATTTCTTTTATTTCAATCCGGCAAATAATATGGATTACCTGGCTCGTGGCATTGTATGGCATTATTCAGTTAATTCGATACCTTAAAATAAGCAAAAGTTTTGTAGAAGTACAACATGCAGCCAACAAATAAAATACAAATTGAATTTTTTAAAATACGTGACCTGGGGCAAGTACTTCAGGTAACTTTTCTATTTATCCGTCTTACCTTCAAGCCCTTGATTGTTGGTGTTAGCATGATAGCGCTTCCCTTTATTGTGATAGGGATGATTTTTGCAATATCTTCCATTGAAGGCATATTTACGCCTAGCTTTTTACAAACAGGTAATCAATTTACATCCATCATAAGCTTAATGTTGGGCTTGTTGTTTATAGGGTTGGGTAGTGTTATGCTCATCACATATGTAAATGAACTGTTGAGAATGGTATCGCAGCATCCTGACCAGCCAATACCTTCTGTACAGCAAATATGGCGAGCTACCCGGCAATACTTCTGGTGGAATTTGCTGCACGTGGTGGTTTGGTTCATTCTTTTATGGATGTATATGATTTCTATTTACATCATTTTTGCTCTGTTATTTTTAGGTGGAATAGCAGGGGCTATTTCAGGAGCAATATTTATTGCTGCATTGATGGGAATATTTGCCTTTGTGTTTTTTGTATTTTTTATATTTTATTTTTTAACTGTTGCTACACCAATTTTTTTTATTGCTACCTATGAAAAGGTGAATATTTTTACTGCGTTGAGCCGCAGCTTTACCTTATTACATGCTACCAAATCAAATTTTTGGAAC
Source organism: uncultured Flavobacteriales bacterium (assembly GCA_937925455.1). Classification (GTDB taxonomy): domain Bacteria; phylum Bacteroidota; class Bacteroidia; order CAIKAF01; family CAIKAF01; genus BA4. The sequence continues at coordinate 2,207 of CALEWF010000167.1, forward strand.
GGCATTTTTATCAACATACTTTCATTCTTCATTCAGTTTATTATTTCTGGAAATATATTATTACCGGTGTTAATCATCCAAGGAATTATATTATACAATACCGGAGATAATTTTAGCAACAAAACGTTGGAAATTTTATTTAAAATACTTTATGCTCTCTTTTATCTCATGACCCCTCTTCTATACATCATTCCACTATTAGCCAATGGAATCAATTATTTCAATATGCGGGAACGAGCTGAAGGTATTGGGCTGAAACAACGCATTGCCCGGATTGGCAATCAAGGAGATTTTTCTATTGAAATGTATGAAAAAGAATAATGGGTAAAAAAACTTTTCATATTCAAATAAACCTCTTTAAACCTAAGCTAATATGGATTAGTCTATGGTTATTCATTATTTTGACGCAAATACCCTTACAATTGTATTCATATACCGCTGATACATCGAAAGTAATTTGGAGAAAATTTGATGAAACTAAAATTGAACGATTTAGAAATAATAAAGCATTTGATTACCGCGATAAAGAACCCACAAAAGCCAAAGAAACCCTGAGTTGGTTTAAAAAATGGCTCAATGATTTCTTTGATTTGAATCTGGATGGAGAAATCAACGATGTAATTTTTGATATCATCACCATTGTATTGATTATTGGCACCCTGGCGGCAATAATTTGGGGCCTTACCGGAAATAAGTTTCGTTGGTTATTTACAGGCAAAGGAATTAAAACCTCGCCGGCTTTTACCGTAGAAGAAGAAAACATCCATGAAATCTCGTTTGCTGATGAAATTACATCGGCAGAAGCTTCCGGTAATTTTCGTAAAGCCGTACGTCTTCATTACTTACAAATCTTAAAGACGCTTGCAGACCATTCGCTTATTGCCTGGGAAGCACAAAAAACCAACCACGAATATGCCAGAGAGCTGAGAAATACTGCCTATGCCGATGATTTTTCAAAACTTACGTATTGGTTTGATTATATCTGGTATGGTGAATTTCCCATCAATAAAGAATTGTATGACGAAATACGTGAAAAATTTGAACGGTTTCCAATAAAGCCTAATACCAAACAATTTACCAAACCTATACAGCATGCTGAGAAATAAGTCATACATACTATTTCTTGCCATCCTGTTGATTTTGTATTTGGTGATACAAGCGTTAAAGCCAGAGCCTGTGAATTGGGAACCGAGCTATTCCAAAGAACAAACCCGGCCTTATGGCAATTATGCCCTATTTCGTTTATTAAATACTATATTCCCTAATCAACCTATTATCGTTTCAAGAAAACATCCTTACGAAGAATTGCCCAAATACAGTCATGGAAATAATTATATCCTCATCACCGCTTCTATACATTTGAACGATGAAGAATTACGAGTTTTGGATGATTTTATCAGTCGTGGGAATTATGTTTTTATGGCAGCAGAAAATTTCAACCATGAATTTTGCCAATACTGGGGCATTGAAACCAAATACACACCCAGTGAAATTCCGAATTATTGGAACGATAAAAAGCATCCAAAAACTACTGCAAACTTTACCAATTATTTATTGAAAGCAGAAAAAGGTTACGAGCTGCGTTACGACCAGTATGATTATTTTTTTTCAGCACTTGACACCGGTAAATTTCAAAGCAAGAATAAGAATGAAATTCCAATTCCACCACAAGTAACTGTATTGGGAACATTGAATCAAAGACTCCCTAATTTTCTTTTAATTCCGAATGGAAAAGGTTATTTATTAGTACATTCCAACCCCAAACTATTTACCAATTACAATGTTGTATATCACCCTCGTAATCATGAATATGTAAGCAAGGCTTTATCCTATCTTCCCATTCAACCGATTATTTGGGATGAATACTTTAACACAGGACCTGAAGGAGCAAAAACTGAAATAAGATATATTCTTTCATCCAAAAGTTTACGTTGGGCATGGTTTACGCTATTGTGTGGAATAGGGTTGTATATGTTGTTTGAAAGTAAACGTAAGCAACGAGTTATTCCCATTATAAAACCACCCGTAAACTCAACCCTGGAATTTATAAACACCGTTGGACGATTGTATTATCAGCAAAAAGACCATACCAACCTGGCAAAAAAGAAAGTTACTTTCTTTCTGGAACGGATAAGAAAACAGTACTACATAGACACCCAAGAACTCGATGATGAATTTATTGAAATTCTTTCAGCTCGTTCCGGCATCGAGCTGGAATTTATTACTTCGCTAGTAAAATTACTTCGAGACATTCAGCACTCAAGCCCAATAGATGAGAAACGATTACTTTATTTAAACCAACAAATAGAACTATTTAATTTAAAATCTAAATAACCATGCTACACGAAGAAACACCTCAACCTCGCATAGATTTAAGTGAACTGAATCATTCCGTACAGCAAATTCGTAAGGAAGTTGGGAAATTGGTCATTGGCCAACACGAGATGATTGACCTGTTAATCGCCGGTATTCTCAGCGATGGCCATGTATTGATTGAAGGAGTTCCGGGGATTGCTAAAACACTTACTGCCAAATTGATTGCTCGAACTTTATCAGTAAGTTTTAGTCGGATTCAGTTCACGCCAGACCTCATGCCTTCTGATGTTGTTGGAACTTCCGTATTCAACCTGCAAAGCTCATCGTTTGAATTTAAACCGGGTCCTGTATTTGCAAACATTGTATTGATTGACGAAATCAACCGAGCGCCAGCCAAAACCCAAGCCGCGTTGTTTGAATGCATGCAGGAAAAACAAGTAACTGTAGATGGAAAAACCTATGCACTATCCGAACCATTTATGGTACTGGCAACCCAAAATCCGGTAGAACAAGAAGGAACCTATCGCTTGCCAGAAGCACAATTAGACCGATTCATGTTCAAAATCAGTATCACCTATCCTAATCTGGAAGAAGAGGTTGAAATTCTTCGAACCTATCATCAAAGGCAGGGAAATTTTTCTGCCAATCAAATTCAGCCGATTCTCTCCGCTACTCAGATTGCCAGCTATCGAAGCTTAGTACAGCAAGTGCTGGCGGAAGATAAACTCATTGAATATATTGCTGCCATTGTAAATAAAACACGCAACAACCGTTCGTTGTTTTTAGGAGCATCGCCCAGAGCATCCATTGCTATACTC
>CALEWF010000168.1 GCA_937925455.1 uncultured Flavobacteriales bacterium
GTGGAAAGCCCGCAGGGGCGAAGCCCACAGGGCACGGGGTAGCGGGGCTGAGGGCACGAAGACACCGCTACCCCGATGCCCTGTGTGGCTGAGCCCCGAGGACTTGGAACGGACAGCCCCATAGGCAGCCTGATAATAAAAATTTATACAGAGAATTACTGTGTTTAAGATACAACTGTGATTATGATAGAATGCTTGTGGTGATAATGCAACAAATAGGCTACAAGCTTAATTTTTATGCTTTGGCGGTACGGGATCATACCCCCAACCTCCCCAAGGATGGCAACGACTAATACGGCGAATGCCCAGCCACAATCCTTTGAATGGTCCATGAATTTTAATGGCTTCAACCATATAATGGGAGCATGTGGGTTGATACCTGCAGGCTGCTGGAAAAATAGGTGAAATTACCCATTGATAAATCTTGACCGGTAAAATCAGCAACCAACTTAATAATTTGTGTATAATTTTCAATAGATTCAATTTTATTAGCATTTGATTTTAAAATATATCATATGTTTCCTTCATCTGCAAAACTATAATATGTTTTTTCAGCTATAATTAAGTGGTCCAGCAATTGAATATCCAATAAAGCACCAGCATCGCGAATTTTTCGGGTTAAAGAGATATCCGCATCACTTGGTCTCACATTTCCTGATGGGTGGTTATGGCAAACGATGATTCCTGTAGCTAATGATTCTATGGCAGGCTTAAATATGAGCCGAAGGTCTGCTACGGTTCCGGTAATACCTCCGCGACTAATGCATTCTTTGCGGATGATTTTATTAGAACGATTCAGTAAGATAATCCAGAACTCTTCATGTGGTAAATCGGCTAACTGCGGTTCCATAATTTCAAACACATCTTTGCTGCCAGAAACTTTATCACGTTCGAGCCGATCGGCCTGCTTTCTTCTTCTTCCTAATTCCATGGCAGCCATTACCGTAATTGCTTTCGCTTCTCCCATCCCTTTAAAAGCCTTTAAATCATTCAGTGTCATTTTACCCAACTGAGATAAATTATTTTCAGCTTTGGCCAAAATTCGCTTTGCCAGGTCAACTGCTGATTCATTACGACTGCCACTTCCAATAAGTATGGCTAATAACTCAGCATCACTTAAAGCTGATTGCCCTTTTAGCATCAGTTTTTCACGCGGACGATCATCTTCTGCCCACGATTTAATACTTGCAGTCTTATTGTACAACGAATTAGTCATAAATAAACGGGTTGGAATTACTAAGGTAGTAAATTCGCGGTAATAAATATTAACGGGCAAATTCGAGGGTAGCTTCTTCTTCCAAGACTCCGTTTTTTACCTGCGAACGAATACTATACCAATACGTGTTTCCATCGAGTATTAACTCATACGTTGCATAAATTGACTTGAGAATGGGTGCAGTTTTTATTTTCTTTTTTAATGGTTCAATCAGGCTGATTTGTTTAGCTGGATCTTGCCAAAAAACAGAAATAATTCCATAAGTATGATCATACGAAACTATCTGATATAATTTACCGGGTACGCCTTTTTCATACTGTAGGGCAACTATTTTATATTGCCAAGGAATTTCGGTAAAACCTATTGGGGTTAGAATGGTTCTCCATATTGAATCGTTAATATGGGTAATAAAGTAATGCAATGTTTTGGGTGTAGGATTTAGATACGTTATACCTTGCAATATGAGTTTATCAATCTCTGATTTTTTTTGACTCCATAAATTTCCCATTATATAGGTATTACAAACCCCAATCCATATCACTTGTAGCAAAATGCATCTCAAATGATGTAACATAACTAAACCATTAGAAATTGGGCTTAAGGGTATATTTGGTATAGAAGTCAACAATAATTTTTACAGCATCATCCGCCGCATCAACTACTTTAAACAAATTCATATCCGTGGGGCTGATGTTGTGTTCTTTTTCAAGCACTGTATTTTTAATCCAGTCAATTAAACCTCCCCAATACTCACTACCAACCAATACAATCGGGAATTTGCCAATTTTTAATGTTTGTATCAAGGTTAATGCTTCAAAAAATTCATCCAAGGTACCAAACCCACCGGGCAATACGATAAAACCCTGGGAATATTTAACAAACATTACCTTACGAACAAAGAAATAATCGAACTCAAGGTTTTTGTCTTTGTCAATGTAAGGATTAGCCTGCTGTTCAAAAGGAAGATCAATATTTAACCCAACAGATTTACCTCCCCCCAAATGGGCTCCTTTATTCGCAGCTTCCATAATGCCGGGACCTCCTCCAGAAATAATACCAAACCCTTGATGGGTTAATTTTTGAGCAATTTCAACGGCCAATTCATAATATTTACTTTCAGGCTTAGTACGTGCCGAACCAAATATTGAAACACAAGGGCCAATCTTACTCATTTTTTCAAAACCATTTACAAATTCTCCCATGATTTTGAAAATGACCCAAGAATCGTTAACACGTATTTCATTCCAGTCTTTTTCCTTGAATGCTTCTATAATTTTTTCTTCGTTTTCATCTTCAATTTCTCCCATAAACTAATTTTTAAAATTTATTTGTAATGAACGCTTTCAAACTCTTTCATCAGGTAGGTAGCAGTATAGTTATCGGCTAATGTAATCATTTCTTCTGGTGTACCTTCAAAGGTAATCATACCTCCACCTTTTCCCCCCTCCGGACCTAAATCTATAATCCAGTCTGCGCTTTTAATAACATCCATGTTATGTTCAATAACTACGACTGTATTGCCTTTATCAACCAATCGGTTAAGTACATCCAACAATACCCGAACATCTTCAAAATGCAGGCCTGTAGTGGGTTCATCTAAAATATACAGAGTGTTACCCGTATCAGTTCTGTTGAGTTCGGATGCCAATTTTACCCGCTGGGCTTCTCCCCCGCTCAATGTAGTAGAAGATTGGCCAAGAGTGATATATCCCAGGCCGATTTGTTTTAACACTTCAATTTTACGAGTGATATGCGGAATATTCTCAAAAAAACTTACTGCATCTTCAATGGTCATATCAAGCACATCACTAATGGATTTTCCTTTGTATCGTACTTCAAGCGTTTCACGATTATATCGCTTACCGTTACAGGCTTCGCATACTACTTCCACATCCGGAAGAAAATTCATTTCAATCACTTTTACCCCTGCACCACCGCAGGTTTCACATCTTCCTCCTTTTACGTTAAATGAAAAACGGCCTGGTTTGTAACCGCGAATTTTAGCTTCGGGTAATTCAGCAAACAAAGTTCTTATATCTGAAAAGACTCCGGTATAGGTAGCAGGATTAGAACGAGGTGTACGACCAATAGGTGATTGGTCAATACGAATTACTTTATCAATATATTCTTCCCCAGTGATCTTTTTAAAGGGCAACGGCTGCATTTCAGACATTTTGTACAAGTAGCGGTTGAGTGCAGGGAATAATGTATCATTTATTAAGCTAGATTTTCCACTACCACTCACTCCGGTAACACAAACAAAGGTACCCAAAGGTAATTTAAGAGTTACATTTTTCAAGTTATGTCCAGTGGCACCAAGCAGAGTAAGCATTTTACCATTGCCTTTACGTCGTTGTGATGGAATAGGAATACTTTTTTCTTCAGAAAGGTATTTTGCAGTTTCGGAATTTTGTAATATAAAATCAGAAGGTGTTCCGCAGGCTACTACACGTCCGCCATGTACACCGGCTCCCGGGCCAATATCAATAATATAGTCACTTTCAAGCATCATGTCCTTATCATGTTCTACAACAATTACAGAATTGCCTACATCCCGTAAACTTTTTAGTGCTTGAATGAGCTTTTGATTATCGCGTTGATGGAGCCCAATACTGGGTTCATCTAGAATATACAACACTCCTACTAACTGGGAACCTATTTGAGTAGCCAATCGAATACGTTGCGCTTCTCCACCAGAGAGTGAACGTGTGGGCCGATTCAGACTCAAATATTCTAACCCCACATCAGTTAAAAAACTTATACGCTTTCTTATTTCTTTTAATACCTCGGCCGCTATTTTTTGTTGCGTGGGAGATAGCCTTTCTTCTAGTGATTCAAAAAATAATTGTAATTCTCTAATATCTAATTGAGACAGTTCAGCAATATTTTTTCCATCAATCCGGAAATACAAAGATTCCTTTTTCAATCGAGTACCATCACATTCAGAACAAACCTTATGTTGCATAAAACTGTGAGCCCATTTTTCAATGGCTTTGCTTGACTCATCGTTTAGCTGATTACTAATAAAACTTGCAATTCCTTCAAAAGCAAAAGAGTTTGTTCCACCGGTTACTTCTTTTATACGAATCATTTCAGAAGTACCATACAACAAGACATTCATCGCCTCATCATCAATTTCACCTACCGGTGTATTTAAATCAAAACCATATACTTTTCCAATGGCTTCAATTTGTCGAAATATCCAATTGTCTTTATAGGGTCCCAATGGGGCAATGCCGCCCTTTTTGATAGACACCTCAGGGTTGGGTATAATTTTATTCAAATCAATTTCGAGTACTTCGCCCAATCCATTACAACGTACACAAGCACCATAAGGCGAATTAAATGAAAAAAGATTCGGGGCGGGCTCGTCGTAAGCAATTCCAGTGGTAGGACACATTAAAAAACGACTCAAATGGCGCACAGGAGTTTTTTTCTTCAAACCAGATTCAGCAATCATCATGCTTCCCTTGCCATGTTTTAGGGTCTCCAGCATGGACCGTTTCAACCTTGAAATTTGACTCTCTTCAACCTTTACCGTATCAATTAAAATTTCAATATCATGAATTTTATACCGATCTAACTTCATTCCAAAACTAATCTCGGTAATTTCACCATCTACCCTTACTTTTAAAAACCCTTGCTTTCTAATTTTTTCAAATAACTCCCGATAATTTCCTTTACGCCCCTTCACTACCGGAGCAAGCAATTGAATTTCTTTTCCTGCATATTCTTTTTGCAAAATTTCAAGAATCTGGTCATCGGTGTAGCGCACCATTTTTTCCCCCGTGTTGTATGAAAATGCTTCACCGGCACGGGCAAAGAGTAGGCGAAGAAAATCATAAATTTCAGTAATGGTTCCTACTGTACTTCGAGGATTTTTATTGGTAGTTTTTTGCTCTATAGAGATTACCGGACTCAGTCCACTGATTTTATCTACATCTGGACGCTCCATGCCACCTAAAAACTGGCGTGCGTAAGCTGAAAAACTTTCAATATACCTTCGCTGCCCTTCAGCATAAATAGTATCAAATGCCAGCGATGACTTTCCAGAACCCGAAAGTCCAGTAATCACAACCAGTTTATTTCTGGGAATTTTTACATCTATATTTTTCAGGTTATGTTCCCTCGCCCCAAAAACCTCTATGTATGTATTTTTCTTGTTCTCCATAAAAATCAGCCAACCCACTTCAACATGCAGCGCTTAAGAATTGTTCACGTTGATTAAACTATTCAGAAACAAAAATAACAAAAATTGAGGGTTTTTACTGAGCTGATGAGGTGCTTAACTATCAGCCGGTATGGCTATTTGGTATGTTTTACCATAAGGATTTCGAAGCTGTTTACTTCGAAGCCATGGATTCAGTTCTTTAAGCATTTTATAGGTTGTTCCTTTAGATTTTGCAAACTCCACCAAATCTGGAATAGGTGTATTAACATCAATATAATTTATTTTTGGAGCATCATACAATTGTTCATCAGTATATGTATAACCATATTTAACAGGATTAGAAAACAATTCTTTCGTAGCAGCCATTCTAAAAACATAGCGGGCTGTTTCCTGATTGAGTTTTAAATCATAATAACTAAATTCCTGCTGTTCTTCCATTTGTTTTTGCAAACCACTCATGCCCATATTATACGAAGCTGCGGCCAAGGTCCATGAACCAAATTTTTTATATGCCTCTTTAAGATATTTACAAGCCGCTCGGGTTGATTTTTCTACATCATAACGTTCATCTACCTCTTCATTAATTTCAAGTCCGTATTGTTTACCGGTACCTTCTAAAAATTGCCAAAAACCAACGGCATTGGATGGGGATACTACATTAGCCAAATTACTTTCAATGACACAGAGGTATTTAAAATCATCGGGTACACCCTCACTGTTTAGTATAGATTCAATGATAGGGAACCATCTCTTTGAACGCTTAAATCCAAGAATCGTAGCAGCATGTTTATACACGGTAACCAGCATTTCAAATTCATACCTTTCTCGAATATCATGTTGGTGTAATGGCACCACTTCTCCGGCTATCGAAAGGGAATCAGGCACAGATAAAAAATCAAAACGCAATGCTGGAATTTCTTGATGAACTGATTGTTCAATTTGTTCAATAGGTGGAGCTTCCTCCATTTCATTCACTGTTTCGGCATGCGCATAGATGGATTTTCCGGAAGTAACTAATAAAACTAAAATACACCCCATACATATAAGCAAGATAGATAGAATGGTGAGAGCCAATCTCATTCTGCGAAGCTCTTTCTTAATATGCAAAATTTCCTGCTCCATGGCGAGGTTTGATTCGAGTAGTTAAAAACAATATGGTTGTTACCAAGAGGTAATATAACGCAAACAACGCTACTTCCGTATATCCCCAGTCTTCGGTCTGCTGAATAAAGAATAACATGAGTGCTCCTGAAAATAAAGTTATTGCAGCCAATAGTAACGCAACATACCGCTGACGTAACCCATGATATACCAAATGATGTGTAGTATGATCTTTTCCACCCACAAAAGGAGATTTACCGGCAGCTATTCGATTGATGAAAACGGTAGTAGTATCGGCAATGGGAACAACAAATACTAATAATAAGGACAAAAACTGCTTGGTTTGAATAATTTGCTGATGAATATCAGGACCATTCCAAAATAAACGAATGCCGATTATCGCCATAAATACACCCAAAAACTGGCTACCCGAGTCTCCCATAAACATCTTAGATGGATGCCAATTGTAATATAAAAAAGCAAGCAATGCTGCCATCAGCCCTATTAACATTACGGTATCGAAAGATATAAGCCTACCTGTTAATATTAAATATAAAAAACCTATTACAGCAATCGCCAAAGAAACCGAACCCGTTATCGCGTCCATATTATCCAGCATATTCAAAGAATTCATCACTCCAACCGTCCAAAACACAGTAATAAAAACATTAAACCCATCCCAAGGTGTAATTTGAATGGAATTTCCTGTACACACTAAAATAATACCGCATAAAAACTGAACAGAAAATTTTAGAAGCGGCTTTGTATTGTAAGCATCATCAGCCAAGCCCATTAAAAAACCTAACGAATTAACGGCAAGTATGCCGAGATATTCTTTTCTGGTAAATATTTCTGTATTGCCTTCAAATATCATGTAAAAAACTAGGCTAATGAGAAAAGCAATATAAAATCCAAAACCTCCAAGTGAAGGCTTGGTTTGAAGTGTCCATCGAACTACATTTTCTGTATAATTACGAATACCCAGGTTAGTAGCAAACTTCAACAAGATAGAATTGATAAGCAAATTGAAAGCCAGCAAAGCAATAAAAAAAACGCTGTAACCAACAAGATATTTATCGAGATCCATAAGTTTAAGCAGTAACCTAATAACTATCAAATATAGCATTTAATTAACAGCAATGAGAAAAAGGAAATAGATTTTAATATGCAATACGTTAATTCTATTTTAATACTTGTGAAAAATAATTATATTTATTAACTTGTATGAAAAATTATTATGACGATTCAGACTGCCGAAAAAATCATTAATGAATTCGGTAAAGTTTTATCTCATTCGGTTCATCCGCATCTTTTTCAACCCAAAAGCAATCTGCCTTGCTCAGTAGCCAGAATTAAATTTGCAATTTACCGATACGTTATTGAGTTAATAAGACTTGAAAAACTAAATAAAGAAACAGCAGAAATGTTGATTATAGGCTATAGCAGCCTTAGTTATTTTTTAGCTGACCAAGAAACGGCTGACCAAATGAATCGTATCAGTGAATTAAAAGACGATCCTCATCCTGACAAACAACTACAAATAAAACGACAGAAAGAACTAATACATGCTTTATTAATATATAAAGACATTCTAAATGCGGAAATTCAGGAATTCATTAAAGAATGCATATTATCCAGCCAAAAGCATGAATAAAAGAGCAGCCCGAAAGCTGCTTTTAAAATTTTAAAAATCAACAATAAAATTTATTGCGACAAAACACTGCGGCTAATTACTATACGCTGAACTTCGCTTGTACCTTCATATATTTGAGTAATCTTTGCATCACGCATCAATCGTTCTACATGGTATTCTTTTACGTAGCCATATCCACCATGAATTTGAACAGCCTCAGTAGTAACCCACATGGCCACTTCGCTGGCATAAAGTTTTGCTTGCGATGATGCCAAATCAAAATTCAATCCTTGATCTTTTAACCATGCTGCTTTGTACACTAGTAAACGAGCTGCCTCTATGCGTGTAGCCATATCGGCTAATTTAAAGGCTACAGCCTGATGTTCAGAAATAGGCTTTCCAAAAGCCTTACGTTGTTTACTGTATTCAAGTGCTAGCTCATAAGCTCCCTGAGCAATTCCCAAAGCTTGGGCTGCAATACCAATTCGCCCGCCTGAAAGGGTTTTCATGGCAAATTTAAATCCAAATCCATCTTCTCCCAAACGATTGGCTTTAGGTACTTTTACATCGGTAAATTGCAGCGAACATGTATCAGATGCCCGAATTCCCATTTTATTTTCTTTAGGCCCTTTGATAAAGCCTGGCATGCCCTCTTCCACAATCAAACAATTTATTCCTTTATGGCCTTTCTCCGGATAGGTTTGAGCAATTACCAAATAATACTTGGCATTTTTTCCATTGGTAATCCAGTTCTTAGTTCCGTTAAGCAAGTAGTAATCACCCATATCCACAGCCGTGGTTCTTTGCGAAGTTGCATCCGAACCAGCTTCTGGCTCACTGAGGCAAAAGGCACCAATGCATTCACCACTTGCCAGAGGTTTAAGGTATTTTTCTTTTTGTTCTTCTGTTCCGTATGCTTCCAATCCGTAACAAACCAAGGAATTATTTACAGACACAACCACAGATGCAGCCGCTTCTACTTTAGATAACTCTTCCATAACCAATACATAGGACAAAGTATCCAAACCAGCCCCACCGTATTTCGGATCTACCATCATGCCCATAAAGCCCAATTCTCCAAGTTTTTTTATTTGTTCGGCAGGGAAAATCTGATTTTCATCCCGCTCTATAACTCCCGGAAGTAATTCTTCACGTGCAAAATCGCGGGCTGCTTTTTGAATCATTTTGTGTTCTTCTGTCAATTCGAATAACATGTGCTAAAATATTTAGTTTAACAATCAAAATCGCTTAAATTCGGGCTAAATATAGCCATTTTCATTCTGTAACAATATGGAGCCATATAAAGTTTTAGGATTAATGTCAGGAACTTCCTTAGATGGGCTGGATATGGCTTATGCTGAGTTCATTAAAGAAAATGGCCGATGGAAAATTCAACATGTAGTAGCCGAAACCTTAGCTTACACCTATGATTTAAAAAAATGGCTCAATCATACCATGCAATGTAATGGTGCTGAACTTATCGAACGTCATATAGAATATGGAAAATACCTTGGGAATTCAGCATTAGCGTTTATTCGTAAACACCAATTACAACCAGAATTGATTGCTTCGCATGGGCATACTATTTTTCATCAACCTGAACATGGATATACTTTTCAGTTAGGGCATGGCAGTGGAATCAGAGCCATTACAGGCATAGAAACCGTATGGGATTTTAGAACGATGGATGTGTTGCTGGGAGGGCAAGGTGCTCCGTTAGTTCCCATGGGCGATCGTTTATTGTTTAGTGAGTTTGACGCTTGTCTTAATTTAGGAGGGATTAGCAATATATCGTTTGAATATCAGCATCAACGAATTGCCTTTGATATTACACCGTTCAACATAGTTTTTAATCAACTTTGCCAACCTTTAGGAATAGGCTTTGACCCGGGAGGCTATCATGCCTCTACCGGAAAAATCAATTTAAAATTACTTGATGCACTCAATCAACTGGAATTTTACAAAAAATCTCCACCCCGATCGTTGGGTAAAGAATGGATTGAACAATATGTTTTCCCATTGTTTAAGAAATATCCGGATAGTACCGTAAATCAACTGCACACCTTTGCTAAGCATGTAGCGATTCAAATTTCAGATATATTGAATAAATACAATATTCAAAACGTACTCATCACTGGTGGTGGTGCTTACAATCAGTTTTTTATCGAGCAATTAAAAAGACTAAGCCAAGCAGAAATTATAATTCCCGATGATATTACCATTCAATTTAAAGAAGCATTAATTTTTGGACTATTAGGGATGTTGCGAATAAAAAATGAAATCAACACCCTGGCTTCTGTTACCGGTGCCAGCCAGAACTCATGTAGTGGGGTAATAAGTTAATAGACTTATCACAAGTTGTCAACAGAATTTTTAAAAAAGTTTTGAGGGGCGGCCTCGTGTTTCTCCGCCTCTTGGGGGTGGATTCACCCGCTGCCCCGATAATCTTACCGTCATCCTATGTTTGCATTTTAAAATTAAATTAGGATGTTTTCTATCATGGAAATAAAAGTTAATATTATACCATTGAAAAAAGAAAAGAAGGGAAGGATCAAAACATTATTCGTCATTGCGAGGAGGTTTAGACCCGCCTCTGGCGAGGAAAAACCGACGAAGCAATCTCATTCTACAAAAGCACATGCCCCGTAGCCAACAGATTGCTTCGTCCCGATTTCATCGGAACTCGCAAAGACGGTAGAGGGAGGCGAGTCGCAATGATGCAAAAATCCACTCATCCGCCCCAAAGAACGGACTGCTGCGGATGGAAGTGGAAAGCCCGGAGGGGCGAATGCCGCAACGCAAGGAGCAGCGGGGCTGAGGGTACGAAGACACCGCTGCGACTATGCGATGCGTGCATGAGCCCCGAGGACTTGGAACGGACA
>CALEWF010000169.1 GCA_937925455.1 uncultured Flavobacteriales bacterium
CTACAAATGCCTTCTCGCCCGAACCTGTAATGATAATTACTTTTACTTGATCATCCATGCCACAAGTGCTAATACAATGGCTGATTTCTGCAATAGTCTCTTTATTCAAGGCATTGAGTTTGTCTGGCCGGTTGATGGTAAGCAAGCATACCCCATCTTGCTTTACTGATGTAATATTTTTATATGACATATACGATGTATTTTTAATAATGCAATGATACTAATTTCAAAAATAATCGGCTGTTAAATGGCTTTGAGTTTCACTTTAAATTCGGTTCCTTTACTAAGTTCGGTTTCAAAACTAATCTCCCCTTCCATGTTTTCAATAATCGTTCTTGTCATTGCCAAACCAAGCCCCATCCCCGAACTCTTTGTGGTAAAATTGGGAGCAAATATTTTATCCCTTAACTCTTCCGGTATTCCCACCCCATTGTCTTTAACCACAGCTATGAAATAGTCTCCATCTTTTAATAAGCGGATGATGATTTCGCCCTGCCTTCCCTCTGGTATAGCTTGTATCGCATTTCGAATTAAATTATTAAACACTCGTAACATTTGATCCCGATCTGCCAAAATCAATGCTTTTTTTAGAGATCCCAAATCCAGGTGAATGAACACGTTTTGTTCATTATTCCTATAAAACTCCAAGCAATTGGTAAGCAATTCTACTAAATCTACTTCTGTTTTAATCGCCGTTGGCATTTTCGCAAAATAAGAAAACTCGCTGGCAATGGCAGAAAGCGTCTCAATTTGCTCAATCATGGCATCTTTAAATTTTCGAAGGCGCTCATCAAAATCCGGACGCTTATCATCCCATGCTTTTACTAAGTATTGCACGCTTAGTTTCATGGGTGTAAGCGGGTTTTTTACTTCATGCGCTACCTGCTTGGCCATTTCCCGCCATGCTGTTTCACGCTCTGAACGTGCTAATAATTCTGCACTGGCTTCCAGCTCCTTGATCATCCGATTGTATTCATTCACCAAACTGCCTATCTCATCGTTAGCTGTATAGTCAATCATTTCATTTTTTCTTCCTAATTTGATTTTTCCAATTTTTTCCTGAAGGATGGTTAGTGGCTCTGTAAGACGGTTGGCTATAACAAACGTGATAAGCATGGAAACTGCTATCAACAGGCTGTAGATATTTATAAGTGCCAACAACGAAGAAGCTAACTCTTCTCCCAGTTCCTTTTGCCGAAGAAAATATGGCAAATTCAGATACCCAATAATTTCATTGTTGCCATTACGAAAAGCGGCATAAGCACTTAAGTAACTAAAATCTCCGATTTTTTCCTGATGAATAAATCGGGGCTGCATCCGAATGGTCATCTCATAAAAAGCTTCCGGATCCATTTGACGTGACAATAATCCTTCATTGTAAACAGATTCTCGTGACGTGGCAATCAAAGTTCCATTCGGACTGTATAAATTTATATCTGTAAAAAATACATTCGAAAAACTTCGAAGCAAATAGCTGATATAATTTACATCAAGTATCTCATCTTCTTGTTCTTCAATACGTACCCGAAGTTCGGTTAATATGGAATTAAGTTTTTCATTGATTGCAAGTTTATTTTTTCTATTAAACTGTGTAATAACATAGTTATTAATACCCAGTCCCACTACAACCAATGAAATAAGTAGAATAGATAAAATAGAAAACTGTATGCGAGTTTTGAAATTCAACTGCAGCACCCGATTGTCACTCAAGAAATAATACCTGTAAATAAAATATAGCAACAGGATAAAAGAAAAGTAAATCAACAAATAGGCAAACGGACTGAGAAAATCCTGCCAGCGTAATTCGGGCTTACTAATTACAACCACTTTTCCACCCGGTGTACGATATACAAGATGATCAAAACCACGACTTCGGATATATCCAATTTCTCCGTAAACTTTATTAAACTCATCAATAGTAAGCGGATAAGCAAACTCTCCGCCTGATACATTTAACTGAGATGCTTTATAAATGGCATAGGAATATGGACCTATTTCAACGGGCCTCGTAATGGATTCATCAAGGAGTAGTTCCGGGAAACCGGTAACCTGTGTTACAATTTTTGATATAAATTCAATAAAAATTACTTTTTTCTCATATCCAAGCGGTAGTTGTTTTACAAATTCAATTTTAGCCAGGTAATTGATCTTTCCAACGTTGTTGTCAATAAAATATAGGGATGAACTAGCAGTAGGTTTTCCAAATGAGCTGATCGAGTTTTCATAATAACGCAATTGTGGATCGGCTCGGACCGAATCAGCCAAGAGTCGGTAATCACTCATATTAAATGGTGTAATATGAAGAATGTATTTTGACCAATATCCACTAAAATAATTTTGAGCAATACGTTCAAAAAACTCTTTAGGATAATATACATCATTTTCAAAAAGCATTCTTCTTAGCTCCACATCTTTTTTCATTTTCTCTTCAGCTTCGATAAAGAGAAATTCTGCTACGTGATCCTGCTCTTCAGAAATTTTAAATGCCAAAACCTGCCGTTTCTCATGTTCTTTTTCATTATTGAGAATGAAAAGTAAATACGTGGCATATACTGTAAAAACAAGGATGGTGGGCGAAAATGTATAGAAACTAATGTCAGGCTTTTTACCGACATGAATTGCAAGCACCGATATAAAAATGAGGTAAGGGAAAAACAAGGCTAATACATTGTAATGCATAAATGCAGACTGCACAAGGCCACCGAGTGAAAATGCAACCCCGGCATGAAGTGCTATTTCCCAAAACGTAAGTTTACGAAGTAAAAAAAGAGTACGAGTAAAAAAATAAACTGCCAGTAAATAGTTTAAAAGCATGAGAGTAATCACACCAAACCCAATAAAACTGTATACATCAAGTACCAGCAAATTGGAAAGGTCAAAAGAAATACTTGAATCAAATATCAAACTTCTGAACAGCTGATAAACAATCCAAGAGGAGAATGATAAAATAAATGAAAAAAAGTAAACCAAACCGATAACCTGTTGTGGCGATGTTTGTTTCAATTTTACTTTTTTAAGGTGGTTAAATAATAAAATCAACATGAAGGTGACGGCAATGGCATGTAAAATAAAATCGCCCAACGAAGGCAACCACCAAGAGCTGGCAAAATGAATTGGATCAAATAAGGGTAGTTGGTACAATACTTTGGGCCATCGGTACACTACATTTACATACCTAATAAACACTACGATAATTACAAAAGATATAAAATGCAGCCAGGTCCTATAGGAAAAAAATGGAATAAATTGAGCAAAATATCCTACTACAAAAAACAAAAGAATTGCAATAAAGAAAGCGATACCGGAAAGTAATGGATAGCGAAGTATGTTTTGTTTTTCCTTACGAAACAATAATCCAAAAAGAAACCTACCCTCGGCATCTTTAATTTCATAATTTGAATCGCCTTCTTCAAAGGTTAATTCGCAAGCTTCATGAATTTCAAAATCAGGATGAAACTTGTCTTTTAAAAACTCATTATTGATAAAATAATCATGCTTTATCAGCACTATGCCTAATAGTAATAAATCATTGTTTTGATATTTAAGCAACCGATACCATCCATTTTTAAGCTTAACTACATCAAATAGAAAATCTTCATCAAACGAATAAGCCGGAACAGGAATATGACTAGTTGTCCAAAAAATCAAAGAGTCTCTATAATAGGCAAACAAACTAATTCCCTGTTCGCTAATTGAGCGATAGCGAGCCAGATTTCTGGAATAAAACAAACTTTGAGACGAATCTGAATAAAAATCTTCTCCTAGTTGCTGCAGCAAACTTCGGGCATACGCCTCTTTTTCTAAAAGCGTTTTCTGTATTTTTTTAGTTTTTCGGGTGTAATAACCAGCCCCCTTGCTTATGCCAGATAAAATTGCTGCTGTAATTATAAATACAGCAAATATTATAATTGATATAAGAAACCTTTTCATATCCAGCAATGTGCCTGCACATCAAATGTAATCAAATCCCTTGAGCAGGATTTTGATTTTTATACCAAATTCGGGTAGCTACTTTTAAAATTTCACGTTGAATAACTAAATCCGTGATTTCATCATAAGCCAAAGAAAGAGTTGGTTTTAAAAAGGCGTTGTTAATTTTTGATAGGTCGGCATCAATAATGTACATAAGCCCATAAAATTTTTCTAGCTGTTTTTCGTAGAGGTCTTCCAATAAGGGCCGTAGGGTTTCAAAAATAACTTGGTAAACATTATCGTGCAGCGACTCGGGAAGACACACACCCAATGAAGCAAAGTCTTTATTGATTTGGAGGATAGTTCCAATAACTAATTCCCTGTTGTTGTTAAATTCACTTAATGAGTGATGATAAATCGTTATATCTTTATTTGGCATGAATTATTCTTGCATTAATTGATCCATTTCTTCCCGTTGTTTACGTAGCTTTTTGTATTCATTGAAAGAGGCCGACATTTCACGAAGCTGAACCTCTTTGGCAAAAACGATGGAACGAACACCCTGCAACAAACTTTTCCACCAAAAATTGATCATCCAGCGATTTTTATTACGTTTAAAATATACCTTTCCTACCTTAACTTCTTTTCCAACTTCCGGATTATCGTGTACCATAAACACATTGGCCACCAGCGATTTTAATAAATCGGTTTGTGATTTAGCAGCGTTGCCGGGTTGGGTAAGTACTGAAACTTTTAATTTTTCAAATAACAATTCTACGTTTCCGGTTGAAGCTTCGTTGTTGGCTTCAAAATAAAATTCTCCGCCATTCACGGTACCTTTTAATTTTACACCCACTGTCGGCACGGTGATCCGATTAAATTCACGGGCATTGAACTTTCCAATTGTTCCATACACCCGATGCCAGTATGATTTGGAACGTAGTGGAATATCTACAAAAACATTGAGTACCCCTTGGCCATAAAGTTTACCACGAAAATGTATCATCAACGTATCATTATGCTTCAATTTATTTGTATCGTTCGTACATTGATACATATTTAGCGAAGCTGATGTAAATTGAAACATCCCCGCATCTTCAAGGGTTGAACCCTTCGGAATTTCATAATAAGTAATATCTCCATGATGTATTGATACGGTATCAACTGAAAATACAAAGGGCAATTGTAAAATCTGATCCTGAATCATTGGTGGAAAGTTTTTTAAATCATACGGATAATTCTTATCCCTAGTCATTTTTAATTCCAACGTATCAGCCCAAACTTTACGAAAAACATATTGATTGTTATTCAGAAGCGAAAATATATCTAACCCTTCAAACATAATAGTACGTGCGGCAAATGAAGGCATATCGGTTTGAAATTTTTTTTGTTTGAAATACTCATCTATATTCAACAGTGAACCTATATTCAAACCATAAGCCTGAAATTTGTTTTTTCCGGTGGTATAGATTAGCTCACGAATACTAATTTGATGTAGTTGATCATTAAATCCGTAATAAATATTATTCAATGAAACATCGACTGCATCTGCAATTATCGGATAAATTTTATAAGTCTTGTCTAAACGTAAATTTCTTGCTTTAAGTTTTTTTAATTGAAAATAAAATCGAATAAGTGTGTCTTGGCTGGACTTTATTTTCGAATTTTTTATTACTAATTCATTTATATTGAAATTAAAGGGTAAGGTTTTTATTGCTACCGATGATTTTGTTTTCCCTACTTCAGCGTGATTCTGAAAATAAACCTGTAACCCATCAAGATTTAAAAATGGAATATCAATACTTGGAATTTTTTTTACAGGCAGGTACTTAAAATAATAAACAGGAACACCAATTTTTATTTTATCAATTAAAAATTCATTCACCGATGAGAAAAATGTATTATCAAAATTTTCTATAA
>CALEWF010000170.1 GCA_937925455.1 uncultured Flavobacteriales bacterium
CCGCTTTATCAGCAATCAGTGCTACCGGACATCATATATGTAGGAGGTCCGGCAGAAGTGAGCTATTGGTTACAATACAAATCCATGTTTGATGCGTTTGGGGTCTTTTATCCCATGATTATGATGCGTGATTCATTTCTACTGCTCAATCCATCGGTTATAAGAAAGATGAATAAATTGGGAATTTCTGTGCCGGATTTATTTACCGATGAATCTACTTGGCAAAAAAAGCAAGTAAGCCGCATGGCTGCTGAAGTAAATTTTGCAACGATTCATAAAGCCATTGAACAGAGTTATCATCAATTAGCCGAAGAATTAACAAAGGTTGATCCTACCTTAAAACCAACTGCAATGGGCGAGCTACAAAAACATGTTCATTCACTAAAAAACTTAGAGGCCAAATACTTGCGTGCTTGGAAACAAAAAAATGAAACCGTAGTTAGGCAACTGCAAGAAATAAGGTCAGTAGTTTATCCGGGGGGAGAATTACAGGAAAGGCATAATCATTTATGGGCACATGATACAGACCCCGAACAATTCATTGCCAAGATTTTATCAGCAGCTAATCCATGGAATTTACTGGTTAAAGTATTAGAATTATGAGTTTTAACAATCAGATTTCAAATATAAATGAAGTTAACTCACATAAAAAATATCCATGGATATCCATTACATCATTTGGCGTCATGATGCTTAGCTTTTTCTTTACTTTTTGCGCGTTTACCTGCGCCGGTGAACGTATTTCCGAAAAGTCATACAGTGGATTTGATATTATGATGATGCGAATGAGCGAAGTCGGGAATTATGATTTTGAAATACCAGGTATTATATCTTGGCTTGCATTTATGTCTGCTATGGCAGGCTTGATTTTTTCTTTTTTGAGAATAAAAAATATTCTAATTGCAATAACAGGATTTTCGGGAGTGTTTTTTTTGATGATTTTATACGTTTATCTCAAATATCAAGTGAAACACTCCTCCGAATCAATAATATCCTGGATTGAGGTAAAATTTAAATTCGGATATTTTCTTGCTATCATTTCAGGGCTGTTTGGGAGTATATGGAATTTTCGCAAACATCTTGAAATAAAAAAGCCCCCGAAAACCGAGAGCTTTTAAATCATTCTTCTATAATATTATTACGCAGTAACTGCTGCTGAAATCTTCTCTTTAATTTTAGCTGCCTTACCTTTAGCGTCGCGTAAATAGAATAAACGAGCACGACGAACTTTTCCACTTTTCAATACTTCGATGCTATCAATAAATGGAGAATTGTAAGGGAAGATACGTTCAACTCCCACTCCATTAGAAACTTTACGGATAGTAAAAGTAGTATTGCGTTTTTGTAAAACAATTCCCTGAAATTTCTGAATACGCTCTTTGTTTCCTTCTACAATTTTATAGGAAAGTATGATAGTATCACCTGCTTTAAATTCAGGATGAGATTTTTTTTCAACTAATTCTTGCTGTACTTGCTTGATAATATTCTCCATTTCTCTAAATTTTAGGAGTGCAATTTTACGCATTTTTTTGATATAAAAGAAGAAATTCTGCATTTTTTCATATATTTTCGTTGCAGTGCATTGAAAAAAATTATATCACTTATGAAACCAACGTCTCCTTATTTTGCTGATATTCATGTACATTCAACTTTAAAATCCTACAATTCCGGGTATCCTACTCCCAAGTGTACCATTTGGGACGACATAACCCATGCACAAGGTACCACCAATCCCGCCAAATTGATTTATAATAACAGCAAAGAAGTAGCAAAATATAGTCAATCTAATTTTTACGAGCTGGCGCGTGGAAATGTTCGTGTAGCTACTGTTTCGCTTTATCCGTTGGAAAAAGGATTTTTGGAAATGCGAAATTTGTCTAAAGCTGTAACCAATGCAAAGGCTCGCGACGAAATGGCTATGGTAATTACCGGATATCATCTGGATGCCATTCGTCATATTCGGAAACATACCGATTATTTTGCTGAATTAAATGCTGAATACCGCTACATTTTTGAGCAGCAAGGTCCATCGCCTGATGGTAAATATTCATTCAAATTGGTGAATAATTATTCTGAATTAGAAAAACTCATCAGCAAAAGCAAAAATTCATTAGGTATTGTTTTGTCTATCGAAGGTGCCCATGTTTTTTTTGACGAACGAATGTTGTCCGGAAAGC
The DNA here is from genome assembly GCA_937925455.1 of uncultured Flavobacteriales bacterium. GTDB lineage: Bacteria > Bacteroidota > Bacteroidia > CAIKAF01 > CAIKAF01 > BA4. The sequence goes on from CALEWF010000170.1 coordinate 2,178, forward strand.
TTTCCAAACAAGATTTCAAAAAAGCATTAACTGAAAATATTCAAAAAGTAAAAGCATGGGAAGTGCCACCTTTTACCATCAACTTGTGCCATCATTTTTACAATGGGCTATGCGGCCATGCCAAAAGTTTTTCTGGATTTTTAGGAGTAGGGTTGTTAAATCAAATAAAGGGCTTGGAAACAAATCTTACCGGGTTTGGAATTAAGGCAATGAAAGAATTGCTTAGTAACAATAATGGAAAACGCATTCTGATAGACACAAAACACATGAGTTTATCTGGCAGAAAAGAACTGTATAATTGGATAAGAAGTTATAATTACTTGAGCAAATACGATAAAATTCCCATTATTTGCAGCCATACCGGTGTTAATGGTTTTAAAACCATGGCAGGTTCATTACTGCAACCTGATAACAATAAAAAAATTAGCAAATCGCATTTTAACCGCTGGAGCATCAATTTATCGGATGAAGAAATTAAAATTATTCACGAAACCGGCGGATTGATTGGATTAATGTTAGATAAATATAAGCTGGGTGGAGGCAAGTTTTTTGATTCGATTAAAAAATTAACCGATGAAACTAAACTTCGTGATAAATATGCAGAGATTTTTATGGACAATGTATTTCAAATTGTTGATGCAGTTGGCAATAAGTCGGGTTGGGATATCATCGCTCTGGGTTCTGATTATGACGGGGCTATATCTCATGTGGACTTCTACAATAAATCGTCAACCATTCCACAGTTGTATCAAGATCTGGTTGATTTTTTACATCGTACCCGATATGGTTATACCTATTGGCACGGTTATACTCCCGAAGAATTAATTGATAAGATATTACGTAAAAATGTGATGGATTTTTATTCCCGACATTTTGTATAATTTTTAATAGTAAATTTTCATTTACAAGAATTAACTATTTTTGCCGTGTAAGTAAAAATTGAAATGAAAAATAAATTCTTCATCGTTTTAACACTCATTACAGTAGCCGGTTTAAGCCGTTTGCTTCCTCATCCTTGGAATTTCACACCCTTAACAGGAATTACTCTGATGAGTGCATCGTTTATCATTACGCGCTGGAAAAGTTTTTTATTGCCGTTCTTGATATGGTTAGTAACTGACCATTTAGTTAATACCTTTATTTACAATAAATCATTACTTGATTTTTCTTATTTCATATCAACTACTGCCTTGGGAGTATATGTAAGCATGGCATTGATTTGGTTGATTGGCAATTGGCTTCGTTCAAATATGAAAACATCGTCTATTTTAGCTGCCAGTTTGTCTTCTTCCCTTATTTTTTACTTGGTCTCTAACACATTTGTCTTTATTGGCAATTCTTTTTATTCCCAAGATTTAAACGGCTGGCTTCAATGTTTAGCTATGGGTATTCCTTTTTATAAGAATGATTTTGGGTTATTTTTTGGCAGTTTCTTTTTCAATGGGGTGATGGGCGACTTATTTTACACCAGCTTATTATTTGGTTCTTATAGTATTTGGGTTAATAAGTCATTAAGCCTGAATAAAATTCGTTTCTAATTTTTAAAATTATCATCTATTTTCATAGTTCACCATTAACCGGTGGATAAGTACTTATCCAATGTATCGGATTTTACACTACCTTTGCATCATAAATTCATACGTATGTCAGTTGAAAGTCCAATCAGAAAAAAATTATTTGTATCTCATAAAGATGAGTCGCCAAGAATGTTTAAAAGCGATTTCATGGATTTCTTTTCACGTGTTCCTTTTTATGTGCCATTGATTGTTTACATACCGGTAATTGCATATGTAAGCTATCGTTCGTTTTATAATTACCATATTCCATTATTGCAGTTTGCATTGCTTGCATTAGGGGGGATAGTTTTTTGGTCATTAACCGAATACTTACTGCATCGGTTTGTGTTTCATTATCATCCAACCAGTGAAATCGGTAAACGCATTCATTTCATTGCACATGGTGTTCATCATGATTATCCCAATGATTCCCTTCGTTTGGTAATGCCTCCTACATTAAGTATTCCCATAGGCATTTTCTTTTATTTCTTATTTTACTTGGTTTTAGGCGAAGCACTATGCAATCCGTTTTTTGTAGGATTTAATATTGGTTATTTAGCGTATGATGAACTTCACTACGCCACCCACCATGCTACATGGAAATGGGGGTGGTTTCAACGCTTAAAAAAACATCACATGAAGCATCATTACCAAAATCCAGATGAAGGTTTTGGGGTAAGTTCTCCTATTTGGGATCATGTATTTGGCAGCACATTTAGCGAAGAAAAATAACATATCAGATTCTGTTTATCCACTTCCCTTGGGAAGTGGTTTTTTATTTTCATACCATGGGATTAGTTGAAGAAATTAAAAGACGAAAAACTTTCGCCATCATTAGCCATCCGGATGCTGGGAAAACAACGTTGACGGAAAAATTACTCCTTTTTGGAGGTGCTATTCAAACCGCAGGTGCTGTAAAAAGCAATAAAATAAAAAAAACAGCTACCTCCGACTTTATGGAAATAGAACGGCAGCGTGGAATTTCTGTAGCTACTTCGGTTATGGGATTTGAATACAAAGGCATAAAAATCAACTTGCTGGATACTCCAGGCCACAAAGACTTTGCTGAAGATACCTACCGTACCTTAACGGCTGTAGATAGTGTAATATTGGTGATAGATGGAGCAAATGGGGTTGAAAGCCAAACAGAGCGGCTCATGGAAGTATGCCGCATGCGTGATACTCCGGTGATTGTTTTTATAAATAAGATGGATAGGGAAAGTAAAGACCCGTTTGACCTGCTGGATGAACTGGAAGCCAAACTCAATATTCGGGTAAGACCACTGAGCTGGCCTATCAATATGGGCGATCGATTCAAAGGGGTCTATAATATCTACGAAAAAAATCTCAATTTATTCTCTCCGAATAAGACCAAGATTTCAGACGATATTATTCAGTTTGATAATTTAAATAATCCGCAATTGGATGAAATTATCGGTGAAGATGCTGATAAATTACGAGCTGATATTGACTTGATTGAAGGGGTTTATGACCCTTTTGATGTGCAAACCTATCTTGATGGAAAAATAGCACCGGTGTTTTTTGGTTCGGCTATCAATAATTTTGGTGTCAAAGAATTGCTGGATACGTTCATTCGCATTGCACCCCAACCTTTGGGTCGGTTAACCTCCACAAGGTTTGTAAAACCAGAAGAAGATAAATTTTCGGGATTTGTTTTTAAAATTCATGCCAACTTAGACCCCAAACATCGAGACCGGATTGCATTTTTAAGAATAGTTTCAGGAAAATTTGAACGAAATAAATTTTATCATCATGTGCGGCTGGGCAAACAAATGCGATTTAGTAACCCAACCAGCTTTATGGCTCAAGATAAAAGTGTGATTGATGAAGCATATCCGGGTGATGTAGTGGGATTATACGATGCCGGCAATTTCAAAATTGGCGATACACTGACGGAAGGTGAGGAAATGTTTTTTAAAGGAATACCCAGTTTCTCTCCAGAATTATTCAGAGAACTCATAAACAAAGACCCAATGAAAGCCAAGCAGTTGGAAAAGGGCATTGAGCAGCTAACCGATGAAGGGGTAGCTCAATTGTTTTATTTACAACCTGGTAACCGAAAAATTGTAGGAACAGTGGGCGATTTACAATTTGAAGTGATTCAGTATCGCTTAGAACATGAATATAAAGCTGCCTGCTCTTTCACCCCCATGCCTTATCACAAAGCCTGTTGGATTACTTCTTCCAACCCTCAAAAATTAAATGAATTTATCCAGAGAAAACAGCAAAATATTGCATGGGATAAAGATAACAATCCGGTATTCTTAGCACCATCAGAATGGTTGTTAAATGTAGCTAAGCAGGACTATCCTGATGTTACTTTTCATGCCACCAGCGATTTTAAAACACGCGTAGAGTAGGTTATTCTTCCAAATACAATTCAATCAATCCGGGAGGGCAAACAACATACAATTTACGGTTTTCCCGGTCAATTTTTGTTACAAATTCATCTATAAGCGGTAGCATAATTTCTTTGTTGTCATGCAGAATCACCAACACGGGTTGCTTTAAATGATCCATCACCTCTTTAATTACTCCAATTTCCCCTTTATGTTTATCTATAGCAGTAAGCCCTTTTAATTCGTGAAAATAAAATTTATGTGGATTTGAAATAGGAGGGAGGTCTGTTAAAGGTAGCCAAACAGAACATCCAACCAACGGTTCAAACTGATCACGAATATCTATGTTTTTGAATTTTACAATGGCTGAATGGCCTTTGATTGATATATGCTCAATAGAAAAAGGAACCAATTGGTGGTGTATCTCAATCCAAACTGATTCCTTTTTTTTGTAAGCTTGCGGATTATCGGTATCTAATACTACTTCGAGTTCACCTTTTAAACCATGGATACGTTTAATATATCCAAGATAATAGGCATCCCGATGATCCAACATAGATTATTATTCTGCAGCAGGAGCTTCGTTTTCAGCAGCAGGGATTTCTCCACCCTCAGTAGCTTCAGCAGCAGCTGCTGCCTTGGCAGCTTCTTCAGCTTCTTTCAAACGTTTTTCCTTAATTTCTTTTTCTGCAGCTATCTTTTTAAGACGCTCTTCTTCAAGTTTTTGTTTAACGCTAGAAGCATGCCCGCTTATCTTCTTATTTTTATTTTCTAGCCAAGCCTGAAAACGACTTTCTGCTTCTTCGGCAGTTAATGCACCCTTTTTTACTCCGTTCAATAAATGATTTTTGTAAAGGGCTCCTTTATAAGATAATATGGCACGAACAGTATCTGTTGGCTCGGCGCCATTTTGCAGCCATTTAACGGCTGCATCTACATTTAATTCGATAGTAGCCGGAATAGTAATAGGATTATAAGTTCCTAATTTTTCTATAAAACGACCATCACGTGGTGCACGTGCATCAGCAGCAACCAAATGATAGAAAGGCTTACCTTTTTTTCCGTGTCTTTGAAGTCTGAGTCTAACAGCCATGGTCTCTTAAGATTAAGTTTTACTGTTTTTTAAAAAATTAAAATGAGTGCAAATGTGCAGCTTTTTATTAAAATTTCCAACTCTTTTTGCATTTTTGTATCAAGTTTTATTGCAAACAATGGCGATTACCCGCGGACATTTATTTTTTGCCTTATTTTTTATTGTCGTTTTTCTAAGCATAATTGCCTGGCTATACAGAAAAGATTTAAAAATGCACCGAAGGTATTATCAGGGATCTATTTGGGTTAT
>CALEWF010000171.1 GCA_937925455.1 uncultured Flavobacteriales bacterium
AAATCTTATGTCAAAATGTGGCCACAACAAAACAAAAGCTAAATATAAAATAGAATAAAAAATAAGATAATTAGCGACCTTATAAAATTTAAAAAAAACATAAAAATTCAAAGACAGAATAAAAACTGTAAGAATTTTGAAGATAATGTTAAAATCAAAAAACAAAAAAAATACAATTGATTGAAACATGGTAAGTATATTTTTTTTAAAATAAAACCATCCTCCTTTATTTAATGTAATAATATATCCGCTAAAACCCGAATTATATGTAATCATGTTAAAGAACTGATATATTGATAATGAGACTACAAGATATAGGATAAATGCATACAATGTTTTAATATCAATCTTTTTTTTACTGAATATAAACATTTTAACAAACAAAACAAATAAAACAGTAAATAACCAGATAAATCCTGTTGATCTAATATTACAAGAAAAACCTGATACTAATGCAGAAATAAAAAGCCAATAAAAACTTTTATTTTTTAAGTAAAAATGAAATGAAGTAACAGAAGCTATAAAAAAGAATATAAATGGAATATCAGACATTATTTGAGTTTTAAAAGCAATAAAGGTTGGATGGTAAAAGAAAAAAAATGATATAAATAATGAATAAATAAAACTAATATTATTTCTTAAAAAAATAAAATAAAGCACCGCTGATAAAAAAGCAAACCAGGATATAATTTTATTTGATGATTTAAATAATGATAATTCTGAATCAAAATTTCCGGCTATTGATAGTATTAGCGGAAAGCCAACCGGATAGCATGGTGGTCCTAAACCACTTGCATAAGATTTAAAAATATATCCGGTATTACAATCTAATTTATTTTCTTTTAATAATCTGGCTTGTGATAAATACTGAAAATTATCATCCCCCCAATCTGGATTAATATCAATTCCTAACCATAAAACGGGTAAAAAAAATATAACGACAAATATAATTTCTAATTTTTTTTTATTATACTTAATTATTTCCTTCATTAATACGAGCTATTTTGTAATAAATCAAAAATAAGAATGTAATCTTTAATATCGCCTCTAATTTTTAACACAAATTCTACATTAGAAAAATAAAAATAACTTTATGATGCATAATCTGTGTTAATTATTGTCTATTATACCCCCCCTGAATTTTGTAACCCATTTTTGTTGGTATTGTTTGATATTAAAATTTACGATTAGTAACTAAAATAGTATTCTAACTTAATACAAATACTAATATGGTAAAAAATATTGATTAAGGAAAGTCTAATAGCTTATTAGAAAAAAATTAGCTTGTAGAAAAAGAAATAAGTAAAGCAGATAACAAATAAAACAAAAAACTGTCTCAAAAGTCGTCAGTGCGAACCCAATATGCATTCATCAATTTATATGTAATAAATTGATTACCAAAAGATTGAATCGTTGGTACTTCACTTGCAATTGATGGATTGGTGGCTTTTCAGACAGTTTTTTTTATTAAATGAGCAAATTTTATCACGCTTTTAAAAACTGACGAAGTACATAATTCAATATACCGCCGTTTTTATAGTATTCAATTTCAATTTGAGAGTCAAGGCGTGATTTGGTATTGAATTCAATCACGTTTCCATCTTTTGCCACTGCTTTCACCTTAATAATTTGCTGTGGAGTTAATCCTTCTTCAATGCCTGTAATGGTAAAGGTTTCATGCCCTGTCAATCCCAATGATTCAGCATTTTGGCCATCCATATACAACAACGGTAAAATGCCCATACCAACCAGGTTACTACGATGAATACGTTCAAAAGACTCTGCTATCACAGCTTTTACCCCCAACAAATTGGGTCCTTTGGCTGCCCAATCACGACTGCTACCGTTACCATATTCCTTTCCTCCCAAAATGATGGTTGGAATATTGTGCTTAATGTAGTATTCCGCTGCTTCAAAAACGGTAGTTTCTTCCCCGGTAATATGATTTAAGGTATATCCACCTTCTTTAGAAACCAATTTGTTTTTGATACGCACATTAGCAAACGTACCCCGCATCATCACTTCATGATTACCACGGCGGGCACCATAGCTATTAAACTCTGATTTAGATACCCCGCGTTCTATGAGATACTTGCCAGCAGGAGAGGTTTCTTTGAATGAACCGGCCGGAGATATATGATCAGTTGTGATAGAATCTCCTAAAACTAGTAGTACTTTGGCATTTACTATATTTTTTGGTTTTTCTGGAATTTCAGATATATCCCGAAAAAAGGGTGCCTCTTTCACATAGGTAGAATTCGGATCCCATTCAAATAACTGCCCTGTGGGAGCTTGTAATGCCTTCCATGCGGCATCGCCATCAAAAGCTTTTGCATAATTGGCTGCATAATCATTTGGATCCAATGCACTATTCATAACAGCAGCTATCTCTTCATCACTTGGCCAAATATCACGCATATACACCGGCTCACTATTTCCATCAAAGCCGATAGGCTCATTATAAATATCAATATCTACTCTTCCGGCAATGGCATATACTACCACCAACATGGGTGAGGCAAGAAAGTTCATTTTTACATTCGGATGAACACGGGCTTCGAAGTTCCGGTTTCCGCTTAACACAGAAGCTACCGTAAGATCTGCTTCGGTAATAGCTTTATCTATATGTGGTGGCAAAGCCCCGGAATTACCAATACAAGTGGTACAACCATATCCTACTGTATGAAACTTCAAGGCTTCTAAATATTCAATTAAACCTGCTTTTTCAAGGTATTTTGTAACAACCCTTGAACCGGGAGCAAGCGAAGTTTTTACCCATGGTTTTACATCCAATCCACGCTCTACTGCTTTTTTAGCTACCAAACCAGCCCCCAGCATCACACTTGGATTGGAAGTATTGGTACATGATGTAATCGCTGCAATTACCACAGAAGCATCGCTTAATTGATATTGCTGAGCTCCCTGCGTAATGGTTACTGTTTTCATTTTACCGGCATCAGATGTATGCGTCCATCGGTCTTCGATGGAAACATATTCACGCTGATACTGCTCAGCCAAAATTTTTCGAACTGTTTTATCTAAATCGCGTAATAAGATTCTATCCTGTGGACGCTTAGGCCCTGAAACGGCGGGTTCAATGGAATTTAAATCAAGCTCTAAAACCGTGCTGTATTCAATTTCATTTTCATTTTCACGCCACAGCATATTTTCTTTACAATAAGCTTCTACCGTACCAATCAGCTTTTCATCACGAGCTGTACGGCGCAAAAATTCGACGGTTTGAGCATCTACCGGAAAGTAAGTTATGGTACAACCAAATTCCGGGCTCATGTTGCTAATGGTTGCACGATCAGTAACGGCCAAATTATTTAACCCATCTCCAAATACTTCTACAAATTTACCAACCACCCCATGCTTGCGAAGTAATTGTGTAACGGCCAATACTAAATCTGTAGCAGTAGCACCATGAGGCAGTTTGCCGGTTAGTTTCAACCCTACCACTTCTGGCATGATGAAGTAAGAAGGTTGGCCCAGCATGGCCGCTTCGGCTTCAATTCCCCCTACTCCCCAGGCAACCACGCCAATTCCATTTACCATCGGTGTGTGGCTATCTGTTCCAAAGCAAGAATCTGGGAACGCAAACCCATCGCGAACAAGTACCACTTTGCTGAGATACTCTAGGTTTACCTGATGACAAATTCCCATACCGGGCGGAACAGCAGAAAAATTATTAAATGCTTTTTGTGCCCACTTTAACAGCATGTAACGCTCTGCATTGTTTTTGTATTCTAATTCCACATTTTTCTTCAAAGCAAGGTTACTTCCAAAATATTCAACCTGCACGGAATGGTCTATAACCAAGTCAACCGGTATTAGGGGATTGATTTTACTTACATCTTTACCTTTACGGGCAGCTTCTGCACGCAGCGAGGCCAAATCAACCACACAAGGCACCCCGGTAAAATCTTGTAAAAGCACACGGGCAGGCATAAACGGTATATCTTTATCACTGGCTTCTTTGGGATTCCAGCTAAGTACAGTTCTAACATTTTCTTCTGTAACCCTTAATCCATCATAATTTCTTAAAGCATTTTCTATAAGTACACGAATAGAAAATGGTAATTTAGAAATTTTGAATCCTTGATTTTGCAGTTCTTTCAAACTGTAATATTTTACTTTTCCTACGGGTGTATCAAGCTCTCTGATTACATTAAAAATGTCCTGATTCATATTTGAATAGTATTGAAGAGTTAAATGGTATTTTTTCCACGGGTGCAAAGCTAACAAAATTCAATCAGCTCCGATGTTCATTTTTTCTAATATTTTTAAATTTTTCCTTACAATCATACATCCCTTCTAAAGCTTATTTGTGAAAATATTAACGACTTATATTGAATTTAAAATTGTGCTTTACCAATACCTAAAAATTGGATTAGAATTTTTGAAAGTGTTTTTTGAGGGCGGTCGCGTGTTTCCCGGTCTTGTAGGGGTGGATTCACCCGCTGTACCGTCTGCTGCGGATGGAAGTGAAAAGCCCGTAGGGGCGAAGCCCACAGGGCACGGGGTAGCGGGGCTGAGGGCACGAAGACACCGCTACCCCGATGCCCTGTGTGGCTGAGCCCCGAGGACTTGTAACGGACAGCCGCTTAAAGCAGCCTATCATCAATACTATTATGACATTTTCGGAATAATATTTATGTTGAGATATCTCTCCGATTGTTCATCATTGTTAAGTTATTTTATGATTCTTATTTCAATACTTAGGATATTGATTTAATGATTAATTCTAAAATTATCAAAATTTAAGCGACAGGTAGAAATGAGGGTGGGTTTAAAATTATTATTAGTAATTATTTAAAAAAAATTTAGATTTGTCTAATCTAAAAGAATATGCAAATAGTGATTGATTTTTTTTCTGCCATTGGGCCTGTGTATGCTGCTCTATTTGCCACAATATTTACTTGGTTTCTAACGGCTTCCGGAGCCTCCTTCGTTTTCTTTTTTAAAAGTATGAATCGTAAAGTATTAGATGTTATGTTGGGTTTTACAGGCGGTGTAATGATTGCTGCCAGCTTTTGGTCGCTCCTTAATCCGGCTATTGAAATGAGTGAAAGCCTGTATCCTTCAATGAAATGGATGCCTTCTGCTGTTGGATTTTTTTTCGGTGCAATTTTTATTTATGCCTTAGATAAGTACATGCCTCACTTGCACATCAATTTCGGCGAAGAGGAAAAAGAAGGGGTTAAAACAGAATGGCATCGTTCTACCTTATTAATTTTAGCAATTACCTTGCATAATATTCCCGAAGGATTGGCAGTGGGCGTTTTGTTTGGAGCTTCTGCCTTAGGATTAGAGGGAGCTTCCTTCGAAGGAGCAGTAGCCTTGGCGATTGGTATCGGCATTCAAAATTTCCCGGAAGGTATAGCAGTAGCCATGCCTCTACGCCGTCAAGGGGTAAGTCGTTTTAAATCATTTTGGTTTGGCCAATTATCTGCTGTAGTAGAACCGGTTGCCGGTGTAGTAGGAGCATTAGCTGTTATTTATATTCAGGCCGTACTTCCTTTTGCCTTAGCATTTGCAGCAGGAGCCATGATTTATGTAGTAGTAGAAGAAGTAATTCCTGAAACCCAGCGCGATAAATATACCGATGTTTCGGTGCTTGGCTTTATTGGCGGCTTTTTAGTCATGATGATCTTAGATGTAGCCTTGGGATAATTCATTAAAACCTCGTTGTTTAAAAAACATATCCAATACTATGTAATTAGGGGAAAACAGAACGTTTCTTTGTGAAAAAAATCAATATGATCCGTTTCGTTTTATTTTTTGCTATTCTTTTAAGATTCATCAACCTGTATGCTCAAAAATATACGGCTGAAGATTATATCCGCATGTACAAAGATGCCGCCATTGAAAACATGAAATTAAAAAAAGTACCGGCAAGTATTACCTTAGCACAGGGACTACTTGAATCAGGCAATGGAAACAGTGAACTGGCCACCAAAGCCAATAATCATTTTGGCATTAAATGCCATACTGAATGGAAGGGCGAAACCTATTACAAGGATGATGATAAGCCTAACGAATGTTTTAGAAAATACAAATCGGTACTAGATTCATACAAAGACCATGCAGACTTCCTCACTTCACGCGACCGGTACAAGGGATTATTTGAACTGGAAATAACCGATTACAAAGGATGGGCAAGGGGGCTGAAAGCAGCTGGGTATGCCACGAATCCCAATTATGCTGACCAACTCATCAATATAATTGAACGATACAAACTGCATGAATATGACCAGCCACAACTCAATGTAGAAAATACGAAACCTTATAACTCTACCCAACTTCCTGTGGATATTAAGACAAATCAAAGTGGAACCGGAGTGGTATTTATCATCAATGGACTAAGAGCGATTAAAGTAGCTAAAGGCCAAACCAAAGAAGGTATTGCATTAGATTTTGGAATTAAAGTAAAACAACTTGAAAAATATAATGAATTAGGAACAGGTGATGAACTATATGAAGGACAACTCATTTTTTTAGAACCCAAACGAAATGCAGCAGAACCCGGCAAAGACTTACATATTGTAAAAGAAGGAGAGACCTTTTATAGCATAGCTCACATGTATGGAATGACTGTAAAAGCCTTGCTGAAAAAAAATCGTAAAGGGTTAGGAAGTATTCTTACACCGGGAGAAAAATTATATCTAAGAAAAATGAAGCCACTGCCCACATCAAAAAATTAATTTTTCTTTTTAGAAAATATCCATGCTAATAAAGCAGGTTCCTTCATAGCATAATCCCAGGCATTGTGCCCTACTTCTTTCAATAAACTGAAACGCGAATCCAATTGCTTATTTTGTAATGACTCTAATTCATGCATAATTTCTGAAGTAAAATGCGAAGAAACTACCTGGTCTTTTTCGCCATGAAATGCCCAAACAGGCATTTGTTTCAGCAAACCTGCTTGGGTTGGATCGGCGCCACCACATATTGGAACAATGGCTGCAAACATGTCAGGATACCTCATGGCTAAATCCCATACACCAAAACCACCCATGGATATGCCAAACAAATAAATCCTTTGTCGGTCAATTTTTTCATGGGTTAAAAGTTCACGTATCAACGCCATCAATGTGTACTGTATTGTTGGAGCATCGCTTGCCATTTTGATGCGGGGTTGATTTTTTTCATAATAACTCCATGTTGTATTTTTCCCGCATTGCGGAATTACCAAATAACCTTGGTAATTTGGGTTTAATTGCATCGAATCAAGTAAAATTTCCACTCCATTCTGAAATTGTAACCGGTTATTGTTTCCACGCTCACCCTTGCCATGAAGCCATATCACTAATGGATATTTAGATGAGTTTCCTTCCGGAGCATGAAATAAGTAAGGAAGAGTATCCTGTTCATGAATAAACCATCGCTTTTCAGGCAGCTTAGTTTGCGATGTCAAAGGAACAACAAAGATTATCCAAATAAATATAATGCATGTTTGTTTCATAGGCTTATTAAAAACAAAAGGCTTGCCAACGCAAGCCTTTTGAAATTTACATGTTCACTTTTAATGTTGCACTATCAACTTTTTCACCAAAGAACCTTGTGCTCCGGTTAATCGTACCAAATAAACACCATTGGCAAAGCCATCTGTTTGAATTTTAGTAAATGGTGTTGTTTTTTGGGATAGTAAAACTTTTCCAGTTTCATCTAATATTTCAACTGAAAGCGGCGAAACTGTATTGGCGTCATACGCAATATTTACATACTGATTGGCTGGATTAGGATACATACTTACCGCAAAACCGGACTGATGATCTTCCACACTAAAATAAATATCGGTTACTTCCTCTACTACGATATCATCAATAGATAATAAATTATCATCTGTAGATTCATGTAAGAAAGCGATATAAATTTTTTGGTCGTCATAATTAGAAAGCGAAACTGTAAATTCACGTAAAACACCAATATTACGGGCTGTATCACCCGATGATGGGGTAGATATATCACCATCTCCGTTAGGATTGTGTTGAATATAGGTACCATCTAACCCATGAACAAAACCGGGTGAAAAGGTATAAGCCGCATAATTTCCACCTAAAATAAAGGACCCGGAAATATATTCGGCAGCAATAAATACGGTATCAGTAAATGCATTAATATCATTGGTGGTAGTAGATATCAATACTTTATACCCATCTAAGTAATACGGTGTTTGATAAGGAGCTGATTTCCAACGAAGCACGGCAGTAGCCCCATCCGTAATTTGAATAGCCGGAAGAATAAACCAGTTTTTTACCGGCTGGGTGCTGTTATTTGTCCATGAATTACTACAAAATACAATTGAACTGGAATCTACATCTGCAAAACCGTATGTTAAAAACCAAACTCCTGGACGATTGCTTGGACTTCCATCAGGTAGCTGGTCTTCATCATAATTGTAAGCATACTGGTCATTTAATATCCCCGGAGGAATATCTTCAAAGATGTAGTCTAACTGAGTATTATCTTCAAAATTTTCAGAAAATAAAACATTTAATTGAGCATGAGCTGCTAAACTAAACAGTAATGAAATAAGCAAAAGATAATGTTTGTTCATATAGTCATAATTTTTTTGTTGAATAACAAATATAAGAATTTAAAATAAAAAATTATCCATGAATTGTTTCTTTCTTTCCATAACCGGCTATTACCTGAGCTTCGAATTCTAAAAATTCTTCCCAGCGGGCATCCACTTCTTCTCGCGGAGCCAGCGAACGTGCCAAGCTTATGAACATGGTGTAATGGCTTGCTTCGCTTTCCATCAGTTCACGATAAAATGCAGCCAGTTCTTTATCCTGAATATTTTCAGACAATACTTTAAATCGTTCACAGCTTCTGGCTTCAATCATGGCAGCAAAAAGTAACTGATCTATAAGTCTGACCTTTTTGTCGTGATGTCCCTTCCGTAAAAATTTCATCAAATCATTTACGTACGGATCTTTTCTTTCTTTACCCAGTCTGTATCCCCTATTTACCAAAAAATCATGTACTCGCTTAAAATGCTCCATTTCTTCCTGAGCAAGTTCTGCCATCTTATTTACCAGTTCCGGATATTCAGGAAAATTAACAATTAAAGAAATTGCCGTTGAAGCAGCTTTTTGTTCACAATAAGCATGATCTGTGAGAATTTCCTCCACATGTTGTTCAGCAATATTAACCCAGCGTGGGTCTGTTGGTAACTTTAATCGAAACATAGGTTTACTCTTACACTACGAAATTACAAAATAAACACACCCTGCATCAACTTTTATTTTAACAGTGGGAAAATTACCTTTGACTTATGATGAAACGATTACAAGATTTATCCATCGGATTATTAGGTGGTGGACAATTAGGACGTATGTTGCTGCAAGAAGCAGCCAATCTGGATTTAAAAATTGCTGTAATGGACCCTTCAGAAGAAGCCCCTTGCAGAAATTTAACCCACCAATTTGTACGTGCCGACTTTCGGGATTTTGAAGCAGTATATGCCTTTGGAAAAGACAAAGATATCGTTACTATTGAATTTGAAGATGTAAATACCGAAGCATTAGAAGAATTGGAAAGAAACGGAGTGCAGGTTTTTCCTGAACCTCGGATATTAAAATTGATTAAAGACAAAGGTTCGCAAAAACAATTTTATCAAAATCATCAAATTCCTACGGCTCCTTTTGTACTGATTGAAAGCAAAGAAGAAATGTTAAATTCTGGCATGAAAGCCCCTTTTTTTCAGAAAATTCGTACCGGCGGATACGACGGCTACGGCGTAAGAAAAATCTCATCTCTTGAAAATCTGGAGTTTGCTTTTGATAAACCTTCTGTACTAGAAACTATGGCAGATATTAAAAAAGAAATATCTGTAATTGTTTCTCGAAATACACAGGGAGACATTACCACCTTTCCGGTAGTTGAAATGGAATTCAATCCAGAATCGCACATGGTACAATTTCTTTTTTCGCCTTCTACCCTGCCAAATGATAAACAAGAAGAAGCAAAAAACTTAGCGGTAAAAATCATTGAAGCACTACAAATGACCGGTATTTTAGCCATAGAAATGTTTTACCTGAAAAACGGAGAAATCTGGGTTAATGAAATGGCACCTCGTCCGCATAATAGCGGTCATCATACCATAGAAGCAAACTTTACGTCACAATACGAACAACACCTACGTGCTATTACCGGACTTCCGCTAGGAAATACAGGAACCATCATGCCTTCTGTAATGGTGAATTTGTTAGGCGAAAAAGGCTATAATGGCAAACCCTTATACCATGGGCTGAATGAAGTGCTACAACTACCAGGAGTGTACATTCACCTGTATGGAAAATCTATAACAAAAGATTTTAGAAAAATGGGGCATGCTACCATCTTAGCACCCACGCTGCACGAAGCCAAAGAAAAAGGGAATTACATATTAAATACGCTACGCATAAAAGCCTGAATAAATTATTTTAAGCTTTTTTTAAAAAATAAGCTTCCATATTTACTTAATTTTTATACAATAATTATTAGGCTGCTTTGTGCGGCTGTCCGTTACAAGTCCTCGGGGCTCAGCCACACAGGGCATCGGGGTAGCGGTGTCTTCGTGCCCTCAGCC
>CALEWF010000172.1 GCA_937925455.1 uncultured Flavobacteriales bacterium
CCCCCACCTGAAAAAATGAAACAAAAATGATATGGACTAATAGAACATACCGGCTACAGTAGCCGTGAGCAAGCAGGCAATGGTGCCGCCAATCAAGGCCCGAAAGCCCAGTTGGCTTAATGTTTCTTTACGCAAGGGGGCAAGTGAGCCAATTCCGCCAATTTGAATGCCGATGGAAGCAAAGTTGGCAAATCCGCAAAGGATGTAGGTGGTCATGACCAACGATTTTTCATGGGTAAAAGCGCCAGCAGCTTTTAATGTGCCCATTTGAGTGTAAGCGTAAAATTCATTGAGTACAGTTTTTTGACCTAAAAGCTGGCCAACTACCAGCATATCATCGTTAGGCACGCCCAGCATCCAGGCAATAGGAGCACCAATGTATCCTAAAATAAACTGAAGATTTAAACCCGAATAAAGGCCACCGGTGGCTTCCACAATTTCTGCATTAAGGCCGGTATAATAGCCAATGACACCTTCCAGCAAAAAATTAAACATGGTAACCATGGCTATGAAAACCAACAGCATAGACCCAACATTCACCGCTAATTTTAATCCGTCGGTAGTTCCGTTGCTTATGGCTTCCAGAAAATTGGAACCAATTTTTTCTTTGGATATTTTCATATCATGCGAATAGGATTCGGTTTCTGGCACTAAGATTTTTGCAGCCACAATAGCTGCAGGGGCTGACATCACCGAGGCGGTAATAAGATGCTTGGCATAGAACATTTGTTGAAGGGGATCGTCGCCTCCTAAAAAACCTACATAAGCCGCTAACACGCCGCCGGCAATGGTGGCCATGCCACCGGTCATGAGGCACATAATTTCAGACCGAGTCATTTTTTCGATATAAGGTTTAATTAGTAAAGGCGCTTCTGTTTGTCCTAAGAAAATATTGCTTGATGCAGCGAGGGCTTCGGCTCCGGAGATGCCCATGGTTTTTTTCATCAACCAAGCTAAGGCAAACACTACTTTTTGCAAAATGCCAAAATAAAACAGCAAACTGGTGAGAGCAGAGAAGAAGATGACGGTTGGCAAAATAGTAATGGCAAAGTTGACCAAGGGTTCTTCTACCAGTTGCTGCCCAAACCGAAATGAGCCAAACAAAAACTTCACTCCTTCGGAAGTGAAGGAGAGTATTTTTAAAAATCCGGCGCTAATCCATTCCAATACGTCTTTAAAAAGAGGAACATTAAGAACTAAAATTGCGATGATGATTTGAATCAAAATTCCTGAAGTTACCAATCGCCAGTTGATGGACGAACGTTTTGCGCTGAAAAGAAACGAGAGGGATAGTAAAAATACAATGCCCAGCAATCCGCGTAATATTGATTGAATGGTTACACCGCTTCCAGGCACACGAAATGCCGGAGTTTTAGTTTCGGGCAATGGTTGAGAAATGGAATCTGTAGTATTTGTTACACCTTCAATCAGGGTTTCTGTTTGCCCCCAGAGCGAAGTATTTGCCACTAACAGCAGTATAAAAACCAAGTACTTAAAGAGGCTTTTTTGTATTTTCATCGTGAAATATCAAGTGTTCAAACATACTAACTAAATCTAAAATTTGAAGATATGAACCCAAAAAAAAGCTTTGCCAGTGATAATAATTCAGGCGTTCATCCCGAAATTTTAAAGGCAATAGAAGCGGCAAATATTGGTCATACGTTAGCTTATGGAAATGATGAATATACAGAGAAAGCCAAAGAGCTTCTGGCAGGTCATTTTGGTGCTGATATTGATGTATATTTTATGTTTAACGGAACGGGAGCTAATGTATTGGGATTAAAAACACTTACTCAATCATGGCAATCCATATTATGTTCAGAATATGCTCATATTTATGAAGACGAATGTGGGGCTCCGGAAAAAATTACCGGATGTAAGTTGATTCCACTGAAAACTGAACAAGGCAAGTTTGGTGTTCAGCAAATTGCCGAGCATCTTACCTGGCTGGATGACGAACACCGGGTACAACCTCGGGTGGTATCAATCACCCAAAGTACAGAGTTTGCTACAGTGTATAGTGTGGAAGAGATTAAAGCCATTTGTGATTTTTGCCATGCCCATAATTTGCTGGTACATATGGATGGTGCCCGCATTGCCAATGCAGCGGTTTCTTTGGGCTTGTCTTTTAAGAAATTTACAAGAGATTTGGGAGTAGATGTGATTTCGTTTGGGGGCACTAAAAACGGGATGATGATGGGTGAAGCTGTCATCTTTTTTAATCCTGAATTATCGGCTCAGGCGAAATACTATCGTAAACAAAACATGCAACTCAATTCGAAAATGCGTTTTGTAAGTGCACAGTTTATTGCGTATTTAGAAAATGATTTGTGGAAACGAAATGCTACGCAGGCCAATCAAATGGCGCAATTACTGTATGAACAGGTAAAAGATATTCCCGGCGTACAGGTGCTTAATCAGGTACAATCTAACGGAATTTTTGCAATTATTCCTAAAGAAATTACTCCGGCATTGCAGCAAGAATATTTCTTTTATGTGTTTAATGAACATTACAATGTAGTACGTTGGATGTGTTCGTTTGATACTACCGAGGAAGATGTATTAAACTTTACGACAGCCCTTCGTAAGCATTTGAGGGTATAATGGGATTGCAGCAATACACATATTTTGTGGCGTTGGTTTTGCCTGAGCCGTTGCTGGGGAAGGTAGAATCTTTGAAACAAATCATAGCTGAAAAATTTGGCTCTAAAGCTTGTTTAAAAGCTCCGGCACATATTACACTGATTCCACCCTTTTGGTTTACAGACGACCAGCGTGTGATAGCCGCCCTGAGAAGTTTTACCTGGAATAAACCAATTGAATTGCGTCTGAATGGATATGGCACGTTTGGAAAAAAAGTACTGTACATTAAACCGGAACCTAACGAAAAACTTCGTCAACTACAACAATCTATCAAAACGCATTTTAAATGCGTTTTAGGGGTGAAAGATAATAAAAATAAAAAATTACCTTTTGTGCCGCATGTTACCATTGGCAACCGTGACTGGAATGAAACGCAATTCATGGCAGCCCGCGATTATTTTACCCAACAGGTTCCCTTTGAAACTACTAGTAAGTTCACATCCATCAGCCTGCTGAAGTTTGAAGGGGGAAAGTGGCAGGTGGTAGAATCCATTCCTCTTTGTAATGAATAATAGCGTTCAGAAAATTTAAATCAAAAAAAAGATTTCTAACAAGATTAAAATCACTTAAAAAATACTTATGCGTAAAGAAGGTTAATGTGCATCCAACCAATTTGCACCAACACCCACATCAGCTACTATAGGCACGTGCTTTAGGGGCAAGGCATGTTGCATAATTTCTACAACGTGGTTTTTAAGTTTTTCTACTTCGCTTTCGTGTACATCAAAAATCAATTCGTCATGTATTTGAAGAATCATACGGGATTTCAATTCATGCTTTTGCAGCCATTCATCTATACGAATCATGGCTAATTTAATCATATCGGCGGCACTACCTTGCAGTGGCATGTTGATGGCGTTGCGTTCGGCAAACCCCCGAACAGTTTGATTGGCCGAATGAATATCAGGCAGGTAACGTTTGCGGCCTAATAGTGTTTGTACATAGCCGTGTTCGCGTGCAAATGCGATTTGCTTTTCCATGTATTTTTTAATACCGGGGAATTGCTTGAAATAGTTTTCAATGATTTCTTTGGCTTCGGTACGAGAAATTCCTAAATTTTCTGCTAATCCGAAAGCTCCTTGGCCATAGATAATACCAAAGTTCACGCTTTTGGCTTTGTGCCGCATGTCTTTGGTTACTTCACTTTCTGCCACGCCATATACTTTGGCTGCCGTAGCAGTATGAATATCTTTACCTTGCTGAAAAGCTTCAATCATGTGTTCGTCGCCGCTCATTTCGGCCACTAAGCGAAGCTCTATTTGCGAATAGTCTGCAGATAGTAATACATGTTCTTTGTCACGTGCAATAAATGCTTTTCGGATTTTCTTACCACGTTCGGTGCGAATGGGAATGTTTTGCAGGTTGGGATTTTGCGAACTCAATCGGCCGGTAACGGCTACTGCCTGCATATAGTTGGTATGTACCCGTCCGGTGTTTGGATTTATGAGCAATGGCAAGGCATCCACGTAGGTGGATTTGAGTTTGGCAATTTCCCGGTATTCTAAAATGTCGTGAACTATAGGATGTTTGGTGGCCAATTTCAACAATACTTCTTCTCCGGTAGCATATTGACCCGTTTTAGTTTTTTTGGCTTTGGGGTCAAGTTTGAGTTTTTCGAATAAAACTTCACCCAATTGGCGGGGCGAAGCTAAATTGAAGCTTTCTCCGGCCTGTTCATAAACTTTTTTCTCCAACGCCTGGGCTTCCTTTTCTAGTTCGTTACTATATGCTTTCAGATATTCAGCATCAATACGCACCCCTTCGCGTTCCATGCGGGCTAATACCGGCACTAGGGGCATTTCTACGATTTTAAATAATTCTTCCGTTTGGGTTTCTTTTAATTGAGGGGCAAATACTTTTTTTAGTTGTAGAGTAACGTCGGTATCTTCATTGCAATATTCTGCTACTTCTTCTACCGGCACATCGCGCATGCTTTTTTGTTTTTTGCCTTTGGCGCCAATTAGCTCTTCGGTAGCTATGGGCTTATAGTGTAAATAGGTTTCAGCTAAAAAATCCATACCGTGACGCATTTCAGGTTGAATTACATAATGTGCCAACATGGTGTCAAACAACGGGCCTTTGATTTCTATGCCGTAATTAGCCAATACCGTTAGGTCGTATTTGATGTTCTGACCGATTTTTAAAATATCAGGATTTGAAAAAAATGGCTCAAATCGTTGCAGAATTTTCAGAGTTTCATTGCGTTTTTCGGGCAAAGGAATATAAAATGCCTGATGCGGTTTGAAGCAAAATGAAATACCCACCAACTCGGCCTGCAGCGCATCGAGTGATGTGGTTTCAGTATCTATGCAAACTTCGTTTTGTTGTAATAATTCATTTAGTAAATCCTGCTGCCAGTTTGTATCATTCACCACGAAGTATTGATGCTTAGTATCACGAATGGTCTTAAAAGCCTGAAAGGTTGAAGCATTTTCTGTTTCTGTGGTTTCATTTGAACCGGTTGTATCATCAAACAATCCCATTTGCGTTCCGTTGGAAGTTGTGGTTGTTCCACTAATGCTTTCGCCCAATATGCGTTCGCTCAACGTTCGAAATTCCAATTCAGCAAAAATTTCACGCAATTTGTCTTTATCGGGCTCTTCCACTTCAATGGCTTTTTCATCCAATTCAATCGGCACATCGGTAATGATGGTGGCCAATTGTTTGGATATTCTTGCCAATTCAGCGTTTTGCTCCACTTTTTCACGAAGTTTACCAGATAATTTATCGGTATTGGCTAACAAGTTTTCTACTGAACCAAATTCTTTGAGCAGCTTTATAGCAGTTTTTTCACCAACTCCCGGTATTCCGGGAATATTATCCGAAGAATCGCCCATCAACCCCAGCAAATCAATTACCTGTGCCGGGCTTTCCACATCAAATTTTTTGCATACGTCTTTCACCCCCAGTATTTCATCTGGGCTGCCCATTCTACCGGGCTTGTACCAAAAAGTGTGTTCAGTTACCAATTGGCCATAGTCTTTGTCGCTGGTCATCATGTAGGTGGTAAATCCTTTTTTTTCAGCCTGGCGGGCCAAGGTGCCAATCACATCATCGGCTTCGTATCCTTCTTTTATGATTAACGGAATGCGAAATGCTTCGATAATTCGGGCGATATAGGGTAATGATTTTTGCAAGTCTTCTGGCATTTCCTGACGATTGGCTTTGTAAAATTCGTACACGTCATTTCGCTCGGAAGTTTCTTCCTGTGGGTCGAATACCACCGCGATGTGGGTAGGCTTTTGTTTCTTTAAAACATCTATCAGCAGGTTGGTAAATCCAAACATGGCCGAAGTGTTAAGCCCTTTGGAGTTAATCCGCGGATTGTTGATAAATGCAAAATATGCGCGATACACCAGTGCATAGCCGTCCAGCAAAAAAAGTTTTTTCTCGTTTTTCATAAAAACATTTTACGATTGCAAGATACGGGTATTGTTAATTTTGAGAACAGTCAATCTAACTACAAAAATTATTGATTAAACCCAAATTATGCATTAGAAAAAATATAAGGAGGGCTAAGATCATCAACTTTTGAAAAAAGTCCTTCCAACCATATCCTTTTTTGCCCCGATGCAGATAGTTTTAAGGTAGTATTTCCGCCATGTTTACTAATCCAACTTCCTAATGCAAAGCATTTAAAGCGTAAAGTGCTCAAAGTGGCTTGTGACTTGGTTTGTAGAACTAAAAAACGGAACAAGCTCATTAGA
>CALEWF010000173.1 GCA_937925455.1 uncultured Flavobacteriales bacterium
ATGACGCCAAGATTATCGAGGTAGCAGGTGAATCTACCCCCTATAAAACAATTCTAATGATAATTTGGGGATTAAATCATAGCACACGGATACACAATGATGCAACAGATGAACACAGATATCATCCGTGCCAATCCGCCCAATCCGTGTCATCCGTGTGCTACAAGACAAACAGCATACAAAGAAAGAGATATGAAAAAATTCATGAAACTTTGTGCTCTTTGTGGTAAAAAGCACTAAACCTGAATAGTAAACAATTTTTTTTACCACAAAGAACACAGAGATACACGGAGCACACAAAGAAAATGAAAGTAAAACACCCCCTGTATTCCTCTGTTTTCTCTGTGGTTATTTATCTAACAGTGGCTACGTAGCTTTTTGTTTTTCTCGATGCCTACGGAAAATTTGTAATGAATAATTTGGGATAATTCGTAATTACCCTGTATTCATCTCAAATGGCAACACACCTCTATCATTTAAATTTAAAACTCTTATGACAAAGTTGATTTAAAAGAAAATACTATGATACTAAAAAAGAATGAGAACTAACTAAACGATGGAGTAATTTTAAATGTGAAAAACTGCAATACAAAACCAGCATTAAGATAAGAAGTAAAAAAATTTCACTTCTGAAATTTCAGAAGTGAAATGATAAAAAAGAAAAAGTGGAGCTGGTGGGAGTCGAACCCACGTCCAAACATGGAATAAACGGGCTTTCTACATGCTTAGTGGTTCTATGGTTTTCGAGGCATGATAAGGAGAACCACGTCCAATCATACCCTTAGTTCCTTAATCTTAGGCAGTAACCGGAACATTTACTGCCGCAACCTGAATTGCTGATGCTTTTATCTCATCCCTCAGGCAAGGACGAGTAAAAGCAGCTCACTGCGTAATCGCTTGATTAGGCAGCCAGAGCGTAGTTGTAAGTGTTGCCACTTAAAGGTTTGAAGATTGAGATTAACGAGGTAATTCATCAACCCTCGGCATGCTTACCTGCTTACCGCTCATGCTGTCGAAACCTGGACAGCCCCATGATTATGAAAACAGGCTTTTATAGCCATGATTAAAAAATTTAATTCAAAGAACAACGCGACATTGTACGTAAATAACGGTACGAAGTTACAAAAAGATGCGTTTTTTTTAAATTAATCCACATTATGCAATAATAAAGGGGTAAATGCAAAGCCATTGGTATTTGTGTTTTAACCATCATTCATACTATAAAACCACGTGGGTTCAAGCATTTGTTTTTGCTTTGAGGGCAATAAACGTCGTTGAATATGTTTTTTATTGGGTTTATTTTTATGAATTCTCTATGTGGTGAAATATCAAACCACAAGGCACACTAAGAAAGAGTTATGACAAAAATCAGCAACACTTTGTGTTCTTTGTGGTGAAACGCATTAAACCCGAATAGTAAACAATTTTTTTAACCACAAAGAACACAGAGATACCCGAAGAACACGAAGAAAATAAGAGTAAAACATACGGTATTGTTCTGTGCTATCTGTGGTTATAATTTTTCTTTAACAGTGGCTGCACTGACGCTTTGACTTACCACGGATGCCTCTGGATAATTTCTAATTCATAATTTGGAATGAATGAATCTGACTTTTTACTGAATTTCTCAGCCACATATTTTGGCAGCCGGATGGAAGCGGAAAGCCCGGAACCGGCAGGTATAGTGCAGCTTATGGGGAGGAGGCGGAACGGTAGTAAGCCACCGCACCCATTAGCTGCACTTGACCTGCCGGTGAGGACTTGAAGCGAACAGCCGTGCATGCCCCCAAAAAATAAATTATGCTGTTCAGGAATAATATTAACTTATGGATTTTCGGTACATTTGTAGAACAGAGGGTTGCATACTGTTGTTATGTTATCATGAAAAAATCGGAATTGCATATTATACCGATTGAGCCATGGCGTCCTGATGCTGGACGACCGCTGGTGATGGCAGGTCCTTGCAGTGCTGAAACGGAGGAACAAGTGATGGAAGATGCATATGCTATTGCAGAAACGGGGCGTGTACAGATATTTCGGGCAGGTATTTGGAAGCCCCGTACCCGGCCGAATACCTTTGAAGGAATTGGAATTAAAGCCCTACCCTGGCTAAACCGGGTGCAAAAAGAAACCGGACTAAAAACAGCCATTGAAGTGGCTAATGCCGAGCATGTGCAGTTGGCTCTGAAGTATAATATAGATATGGTTTGGATAGGTGCCCGCACCACCGTCAATCCGTTTTCGGTGCAAGAAATTGCGGATGCGCTGGAAGGATGCGATATTCCGGTTTGGGTAAAAAATCCGGTAAGTCCGGATTTGAATCTGTGGATCGGTGCACTGGAACGGGTAAATAAAGCAGGAATTACCAAATTGGGAGCTATACATCGGGGGTTTTCAAATTATGAAACTACCCGTTTTAGAAATTCGCCTCGGTGGGAACTGCCGATACAATTGATGACGATATTTCCTGAACTTCCGGTAATATGCGATCCCAGCCACATCAGCGGGAAACGCGACTGGGTGGGAGAAGTGGCGCAAAAAGCTATGAACTTGGGGATGCATGGGTTGATGATAGAAACGCATCCGAACCCAAACGAAGCATGGAGTGATGCAGAACAACAAATTACACCCAACGAATTGCATGAATTGCTGGTATTATTACAATTGCCTGATCGTACCAGCTTTGACCCTGAATTTAATAACCGATTGGCTCAGTTGCGACGTATCATTGACAGCATTGATGAAGAAATGGTACAAATATTAGCCAAGCGAATGCGGGTAGTAGAAAAAATTGGTGAGTACAAAAAAGAAAATAATGTAACCATCTTTCAGTTAGAACGCTGGAACGAAATTATGCAAACAAGAACTGCACTGGGCGAAAACTTGCAACTAAACCCTGAATTTATACAGCGGATATTGCAGGAAATTCATAAGGAATCAATACAAATTCAAACGGATATTTTAAATAGAACGGAAGTCTGAAAGGCAAAAAAGCCCCATAATGGGGCTTTTTTAGTGGTTTTGATTTAGATGTTATTTCTTCAAAGCCTGTTGATAATTATCGGCTACCTGGTCCCAATTCACCACGTTCCAGAAGTTATTCACATAATCCGGTCGTTTGTTTTGGTATTTCAGATAGTAAGCATGTTCCCAAACATCTAATCCTAAAATGGGAGTTCCTTTTACATCGGCAAGGTCCATCAGCGGACAATCTTGGTTGGGGGTAGATGTAATTACCAGTGTGCCGTCATGCACTACCAGCCAAGCCCAACCTGAACCAAAGCGACCTATTGCAGCTTTGTTGAATTCTTCTTTCATTTTATCTACTGTACCAAAAGCTTTTTCTATGGCCTTAAGCAATTCGCCAGAAGGACTTTGACCGTTGTTAACTTTTAACAATTTCCAAAAAAAGGAGTGGTTCCAGTGTCCACCGCCGTTATTTCTCACTGCTACGGGATATTTAGATACCTGCGCCAAAATCTGTTCGATGGAAAGTTTATCTGCTTCGGTATCTTTAATGGCTGCGTTCAAATTATTTACATACGCAGCATGATGCCTGTCATGGTGAATTTCCATGGTTAAGGCATCAATGTAAGGCTCTAATGCGTCAAAGGCATACGGTAATGCCGGTAATTCAAATGCCATAGTGTATCATTTTTAAGTGGTTAACATTAAAATATTTGTAAGTCAAAGATAAACAAATAGAACCTTAAAAAAGTTCGAACGAAATTTAAATAAACCTAAATAAATTCTATCCTATAAAGAATAATAGGCTTTAATCCCAGCCAAAATAGTTTCAATGGCAACAGCTGCCAGGATAAGCCCCATGATTTTACTAATCACAATAATTCCGGTATCGCCAATGAATTTTTGTACTTGATTGGCAAGCAATATTAAAACCCATGTGACTCCCAATATTACCAACATGAGTATGGCAGTAATTAGTTGTTCGACAATGGTGTAACGATAATTATCAGTTAACAACACTATGACCGTAATGGCTCCGGGAGAAGCAATGGAGGGAATGGCAATTGGAAATACGGTAACATGCTTAAAGTCTTTAATCAAATTTTTTTCTTCTTCCGGCTTACCTTGACCAAAAATCATGGTAAGGGCAAACATAAATAATACAAAACCTCCCGAAATTTGAAAGGCCGGAAGCGATATACGCATATACTCCAGTAAAAACTTGCCGGCAACCAGAAAAAAAATCAACACACCGGCTGCAATAAGTACTGCATTGAAGGCAATTTTCTTTTTT
Source organism: uncultured Flavobacteriales bacterium (assembly GCA_937925455.1). Taxonomy (GTDB): domain Bacteria; phylum Bacteroidota; class Bacteroidia; order CAIKAF01; family CAIKAF01; genus BA4. The sequence continues at coordinate 4,262 of CALEWF010000173.1, forward strand.
GTTGGGGAATTGAAATTTTTAGTGGCTTCCAAAAATACAGGAATAGTTCCAATGGGGTCTATCACGGCCCACAGGATGATAAGTGTTTTCAGAATTGCTTCCATCATTTTTTTAAAAGAAACCCTACATCAGTTACAGATTGCAGGGCTGAAAATATAAATATATTATCTATTAAACCGTCATGATTTCTTTTTCCTTTTTCGCCACATGCTCATCCACCTTGGCAATATATTCGTTGGTAATATTTTGAATTTTTGCTTCGGCATCTTTGGCTATGTCTTCACTCAAGCCTTCTTTTTGCATTTTTTTAATTTGTTCCAAGGCATCACGCCGAGCATTTCTTATACCCACTTTGGTATCTTCGCCTTGTGCTTTGGCAATTTTCACCATGTCTCTTCGACGTTCTTCGGTAAGTGGTGGCACGGTAATACGAATGATGGAGCCGTCATTCTGCGGTGCCAATCCAAGATTAGAATTTATTATAGCCCGTTCGATATCCTGTAATTTATTTTTTTCCCAAGGTTGAATCACAATGGTTCGGGCATCGGGAGTATTGATATTGGCTATTTGATTCAGAGGAGTCATGGCCCCATAATATTCCACCATCACACTATCAAGCATGCTGGGTGTAGCTTTTCCAGTACGAATTTTAACCAATTCAGCTTCTAAGTGGTTTATGGCCTTATTCATCATCTCTTTGGCTGATGCTATCGTTGCTTCTACACTCATAGTTAGATATTTATGCGGATAAAACTACAAAAATATTAGTTTTTACACGGTTCGTTGGGTTTAGCTCCACATAAACTACAAGCTTCTCCATTTTCGTTCAAATATGGACTTTGACTAGCACAGGTTCCAGCAAATTTACCATCTTTTTTAACCAGTAATTTTATAGCTAAGCCGGCAACCATGAAGCCCATGAGGGCTACTGATAATAAAATGATTTTCCATTCCATCGTTTTCTGTTGTTTGAGAGGTAAAACCTTACATTTGTTTGCAAAGTTAGAAAAGTATGATGGAAAAGAAACTGGCAGCCTTTGAAAGATTGTTAATCATTATGGATGAGCTGCGGGAAAAATGTCCCTGGGATCGCAAACAAACCATGGAAAGCCTTCGCTACTTAAGCATAGAAGAATTGTATGAACTCTCTGATGCCATCTTGGATGGAAATTATACAGAAATAAAAAAAGAACTGGGCGACCTGATGTTACATTTAGTTTTTTATTCAAAAATAGCCTCAGAACAGGGGCATTTTGATGTAGCAGACGTACTGAACGGGGTATGCGATAAGCTCATTGAACGCCATCCACATATTTATGGGAATGTGCAGGTAACCGATGAAGAAGAAGTTAAACGAAATTGGGAGACCATCAAACTAAAAGAAGGGAAAAAATCAGTGCTGGAAGGAGTGCCCAAAAGTTTACCGGCAATGGTCAAAGCACATCGCATACAGGAAAAAGCAAAAGGCGTTGGCTTTGAATGGAAAAATGCGGAAGATGTATGGCTAAAAGTAGAAGAAGAATTGCAGGAATTTAAAGCAGCTGCAACAGATAACCAAAAGAAAGAAGAAGAATTTGGAGATTTATTGTTTTCGCTGATTAACTATGCACGATTCTTAGGTATCAATCCGGAAGATGCACTGGAGCGAACCAATAAAAAATTTATTCGACGATTTCAATACATGGAGGAAAAAGCCAATGAACAGCAACGAAGCCTGCAAAACATGACGCTGGAAGAAATGGATGTACTATGGAACGAAGCAAAGAAAATTTAATATTGCAAAAGAATGATTAAACCCTATAAAAATATTCACTTTTTAGAGAACTTGCATATTCCGTTATGGCTGGTAAAAGACATTAGCTGGCTAATGATTTGGAAGCCGATGGGAATGATGATGATAGTACCGACAGTATCAGTCGCTATTATGTTAGTAATTGCCACACGAAAAATTCCACATCGTTTACTTTAAATTTAGCCACCTTATGCTGGATAATGGCAAATTCTAACTGGATGGCAGGCGAGTTTTACAGCTATAATTTTCGGCCTTTTTCATTCACGCTTTTTATTCTCGGAATACTTTTTTCCATCATGTACTTTTTCTTATTTTTTCAAAAAAAGCAATTCAGGATATGGAGAAAAAAATCCATGGAAAAAAGAACCCTCTAAATTTTTAATCTACCAATAGTTAATTTATCAAAGGAGTGGCCGCTTGTTTCTCTGCCTCGTAGGGGCGGATTCACCCGCTGCCCCGTCTGCTGCGGATGGAAGTGGAAAGCCCGCAGGGGCGAAGCCCACAGGGCACGGGGTAGCGGGGCTGAGGGCACAAAGACACCGCTACCCCGATGCCCTGTGTGGCTGAGCACCGAGGACTTGGAACGGACAGCCGCTTTAAGCAGCCTTATAAAAAATTATTATGGAAGTTTAATATAAAAAGTGGTTGTAAGGATACCGTTCGCGATGAATGGTTGCTACCCGATGATACAACTTATCCCTAAATTCATCGATATTATTTTTTTTAGCGGCAGAAATGAATACACAATCTTCACCCAACTTACTCATCCAGGTTCGCTTTAGTTCTTCCAGTGTTTGTGGCCGCGGCGCATCGCTCAAATCATACGGGTCAACTTCCGGATTTTTATAGTTATCAATCTTATTAAACACCACAATGGTAGGTTTATCGGCAGCGCCAATATCGGCCAGGGTTTGATTGACTACGGCATAATGGTCTTGAAACTGCGGATGAGAGATATCAACCACATGCAACAGTAAATCCGATTCACGAACTTCATCCAGCGTGCTCTTAAATGACTCTACTAGTTGTGTGGGTAATTTGCGAATAAAGCCCACTGTATCACTGAGCAGAAATGGAAGATTAGCCAACACAACCTTTCGAACGGTGGTATCCAGTGTTGCAAACAATTTATTTTCAGCAAATACATCGCTTTTGCTAATCAGATTCATCAGCGTACTTTTTCCTACATTGGTATATCCAACCAGCGCTACACGAACCAACTCCCCACGGTTTTTCCGCTGAATAAGCATTTGTTTATCAATCTCCTTGAGTTTTTCTTTGAGTAATGCAATGCGTTCACGCACTATCCGGCTATCGGTTTCAATTTCTTTTTCACCGGCACCACCACGTGTGCCTGTTCCTCCTCGCTGGCGTTCCAGGTGGGTCCACATTCCTTTTAACCGAGGTAACATGTATTGGTAATAAGCCAACTCTACCTGGGTCTTAGCATGAGCCGTACGGGCACGCTGTGCAAAAATATCGAGGATCAAATTGGTGCGATCGAGTATTCGTACTTTTTTATCGTACTCTTTTGGATTAAAAATTTTATCAATATTTCTTAGTTGGGCGGGCGAAAGCTCGTCATCGAATATTACTAACTCTATGCCATGCTCTTCTACGTATTGTTTTACTTCTTCTATTTTTCCCGACCCGATAAACGTACCGGGAACAGGTTTATCCAAACGCTGTGTAAATCGCTTCACTGCTTCTATTCCGGCTGTTTCAGCCAAAAAAGCAAGTTCATCTAAATATTCATGCAACTGTTCTTCTGTTTGATGCTGGTAAATAATACCTACCAGCACGGTCCGCATTTTCTTTTCGGCAATTTTTTTTATCTCAATCATTTACTTTTTCAGCTCTTGCGTATAGCGTGCTACGGCTTCTATTTCGCCGGGAGTAAGTTTGCTTTTAAACGGCTGCATGATGCCTCTACCATTAGTAATTACATACACACGTTCATCGAGCGATAAAATGGATTGAGTTAAATTAGCTGAGCCGGCAACACCTTTATCGCCCGCTTCGCCATGACAAAGTACGCACTCCCGTTGATAAATGGTTTTACCATCCATGAATGGTGTTTGTTCAGTTTCTGCAGTAGTGGATTTTGTTTGCTCTTTAGAGCCGCAAGAAAACAATATAGACCATGATAAAATAAATAAAAGATTTTTAAATAACCGTATCATATTGTTAATTAAAACCAGGTTCCCCAACTTTTCATAAAAGGCCATGGAATAGCTGTAAAAATTAAAATCAAACCCAACGTAAAAAATAAAGCCAGTCGCAGGTATTTTCCTTGATCTGTCAAAGCCCGCTTGCTCATGCTATGCCCCACAGTAATTAAAATGATGGCCAGCAACATCATGCTCAGATGCTCAATGGTCCAAAAGCGAACTACGGAAGCCAATTCAGTCTGTCCTGCCTCTTTTAACTCTTTCATGTGAGTAAAACCATTAAAATGCTTCTTCATGATGTATAATGCAAGGCCAAGCAATAACTGAATATGAGTTAATCCCATCGTCATAGCACCTAATTTTCGGTCAGCTGACTGAAATTGTTTTTTACCTAACCAACTGATCCACGACTTGATAACCACAAAAATCAACATCCCTAAAATGAGATATCGCAATGCTGAGTGTATATGTAATAGTCCCGTTTCCATTTTTTTACCAAATTTGTTTGCACAAAGGTAGCTGAAAAGCCAAGTTTTACAACATGTAATGAATGATATTCAAATGAAGAAAATTAAATTTAAAAATCTGTACCGTACATATTTGTTACTCTTTGTTTTATCATGGATTCGAGGATATACACAACCGGTAAAATACAATTCGGTTCGCGATGAACGAAGTCCGGTATATGCTTTTACGCATGCAAGCATTCATGTAGATTTTGAAACCAACCTGCAGGATGCCACCCTGCTTATAGAAAAAGACCGGATTCTTGCGGTAGGGATCAATATTACAATTCCTAAAGAAGCCATTGTATTCAACTGTGCTGGCAAACATATTTTCCCCTCATTTATTGAAATGTATAGTTCCTTTGGAATGCCAGAGCTAAAACTTGGGCAACGAGGTACCGGTCCACATTATGACCCGCTAAGAAAAGGAGCATATTATTGGAACGATGCTATAAAACCCGATGTTCAGGCTTCAACTCTTTTTACATACAATGAACCAAGTGCTGCAGACCTTCGGAATTATGGATTTGGACTGGTGAATACTCATCAAAAAGATGGTATTATTCGTGGAAGCAGCACCGTGGTATTATTGGGTGGGGAAAAAGAAAGAAAACAAATTATCAAAGAAAAAGCTGCCTTGCATTTTTCGTTTAACAAAGGCATATCCCAACAGGAATACCCAACATCACAAACCGGTGCAATTGCCCTCATTCGACAATTCATGTACGATGCCGAAGCATATAGCAACTCAAAAGAAAAAAATGAAATCAATTTATCCCTGCAAGCCTTTAATGAATTAAAAAAACATCCATTCATTTTCGAAACTTCCGATAAGCAGGAAATTTTCAGGGCTGCAGCTATTGCCAAAGAATTTAACACATCCTTTATATTCAAAGGCAGTGGAACAGAATACCAACGATTGCAAGAATTAGCAGCTATGAAAGCACGGCTGATTATACCGGTTGTATTCCCTCAAGCGATGGATGTAAGTAACCCATACGATGCTGATATTATTTCATTGGCAGATTTAAAACATTGGGAATTAGCGCCCTTTAATGCCACATTCCTTCAAAAGCAGGGGATTGAATTTGCTATAACAGCAGAGGGATGCAAATCTTCCATAGAATTTTTTGATAATCTTTATAAATCCGTTCAACGAGGGCTCAGCAAGCAAATATTGCTCAAAGCGCTTACGCATACACCGGCAAACATGTTGGGAGTGGATGACAAAGCAGGCTGTTTGAAGAAAAATTTTCTGGCTAATTTCATGATTACTGAAGGTGAGCCTGGAGATAAAGAATTTAAAATATATGAGCACTGGATAGCCGGCAAACAATATGTGAACGATTTTCAAGCATTCCTTGCAGACTTGCGTGGCGATTACAGAATGTCAGTAAATGGTGTAGAATTTCTGGATGGAAAAAAACTTTCAATTACTGGTAAAAAAAACCAATACAAAGCCACCTTACACATTACGGATTCAACCAAACTAATAATTGATCTAAAGCAAGAAAAAAATGCCGTAAATGGAAATATGTATTCACGAGCATTGGGAGGGTTTGTTCGATTTAATTTTCAGCTGGATACCACCGGAAACTGGAACGGATGGATGACGCATCCCAACGGAAAAGTATTTGCTGTTAGTGTACAAAAAACACACCCGTTTGAAGAAAAAGAACAAGAAAAAAGCAATGATACAATTACACCCGGTTCAATATTATATCCACTTCGAGCCTATGGATTTTTACCAGAAGAATTGAATGGATTATCCAATAAATCGTATCTCATCAAAAATGCTACCATTTGGACCTGTGAAAAAGAAGGTATTTTAGAGCAAACCGATATATTATTAGAAAATGGCAAAATAAGTAAAATTGGAAAGGGGCTTTCAGGCGGTAAAGAAACCATTGTGATAGTAGGAGATGGCTTGCACGTAACACCGGGTATTATTGATGAACATTCTCACATTGCGTTAAGTAAAGGTGTAAATGAGGCAGCCGAATCCAGCACAGCCGAAGTGCGTATGAGTGATGTAGTAAATGCCGATGATATTAATATTTACCGCCAACTGGCAGGAGGCGTAACAACGGCTCAACTGCTACACGGCTCTGCAAATGCTATTGGTGGACAGTCGGCCATTATAAAATTAAAATGGGGAAGAACCGCCCCTGAAATGTTATTTCCCAATGCTCCAAGATTTATCAAATTTGCGTTAGGAGAAAATGTAAAACAATCAAACTGGGGTGATAACTATAGCATACGCTATCCGCAAACGCGAATGGGCGTTGAACAATTTTATTATGATATGTTCTACCGGGCACGTGAATACGGTGAAAATAAAGACAAAAACAAACGCAAAGACCTGGAGCTCGAAGCCCTTTGGGAAATTCTGAACAACAAGCGTTTTATCACTTGCCATTCGTATGTACAATCTGAAATCAACATGCTGATGAAAGTAGCCGATTCGCTGGGTTTTAAAATAAATACGTTTACTCATATTTTAGAAGGATATAAAATAGCCGATAAAATGAAAGCACACGGGGCCAATGCATCAACGTTTTCTGACTGGTGGGCATATAAAATGGAAGTAATGGAAGCCATACCCCATAACGCAGCATTGCTTACCCGCATGGGAGTAAACACCTCTGTAAATTCAGATGATGCAGAAATGGCCCGAAGGCTTAATCACGAAGCTGCTAAAGCCATAAAATACGGAAACCTAAGCCGAGAAGAAGCGATGAAATTAATAACCCTCAATCCTGCCAAAATGCTTCATATTGACCACAAAGTAGGAAGCATTAAACCCGGGAAGGATGCCGATATAGTCATTTGGTCTGCCGATCCACTCAGCATTTATGCCAAAGTATTATACACATTTATAGATGGAGAATTGTATTTCAGTCGGGAGCGAAATGAGCAACTCAACGAGCGGGACAAAAAAGAAAAAAACCGACTCATTCAAGCCATGCTAAAAGCGAAAAACGACGGAGAATCAACCGTACCAGTTACACGAAAAGAATACTGGCTGTACGATTGTGAGGATATTCATATTGAAGAAGTTGAACTTTTACAAATTAAACCATGAAAAAATTTTTTCTTATTGTAGTTTTTATACTATCCGAATCATTCCATTTGATTTCGGCTCAACGACCTGCTCCTGCTCCGCCTCAATCAAAGAGCATTTTAATTACCAATGCTATTATTCACACGGGCAAAGGCAATTCATTTACAGGGCATGTTGGTTTTAAAAATGGTAAAATTGATTTTGTTGGCGAACAACAGATAAAGCCTCCCAAATACGATTCAATAATAGATGCAAACGGAATGCACTTGTATCCGGGTTTTATTTTGTTAAATACTACACTCGGATTACGAGAAGTAGATGCCGTACGTGCAACCCGAGATTATGCAGAAACCGGCGAAATAAAACCGGAAGTGCGCACCGTCATTGCCTTCAATACTGATTCAAAAATTATTCCTACCGTTCGAAATAATGGGATATTGATTGCCCAGCCGGTTCCACGCGGTGGATTGGTTTCTGGGCAATCAAGCATTGTTCAATTAGATGCATGGAATTGGGAAGATGCAGTAATAAAAATGGAAGATGGATTGCATGTGATTTGGCCTTCACGCATTCGACGATATTACCCTTGGGAAGACGTAACCGAAAGCGGTAATTTTCAGAAAGAGCGCCAGCAAAAACTACAAGAATTGCGTAAACTTTTTGAAGATGCCAGAGCATATCATACCGCTAAACAACCGGCTGTGTTTAATCAAAAACTGGCAGCCATGAAAGAGTTGTTTACCGGCGAAAAGAAATTATTCCTTCATGTAAGCCATGCTACTGACATTATGGAAAGTGTACTATTCTTCAAAGAACTGGAAGTAAATAAAATTGTGCTGGTAGGTGCTTATGAAGCATACAAGATTTTAGATTTTGTAAAGAAACACCAACTTCCCGTAATTCTTCAACGCCCTCATCATCTTCCTGTATATGAAGATGACCCAATAGATTTACCGTATAAATTGCCTTTTATTTTAGATACGGCTGGAATAACGGTAAGCATTGATTACGCCGGCGATATGGAAGCTATGGGAAGCCGAAACCTGCCTTTTGTTGCTGGCACTTGCGTAGCATACGGATTACCTTATGAAAAAGCTGTACAACTTATTTCATACAACGCCGCTAAAATTTTAGGTATTGACCAACACACAGGAACCATTGAACCGGGAAAGGATGCTACGTTTTTTTTATCGAGAGGTGATGCTTTAGATATGAGCACTAATAAGCTTGTTCATGCCTTTATTCAGGGAAGAAATTTGAATCTCGATTCTCATCAGGAAGTATTGTACCGGATGTATATCAATAAATATAATATTTCAGAGTAATTGTACACTGTATTTAATTGTGTTATTCAATACAACTAAAAGAAATTTTCATGGAGTGTATTGGCCAAAATAATCATAAACAAAACGTGCCAATATATCTGTTTTATTGTTGAAGAGTGTAAGAGTATCATTTTTTAAATTAAAAAGAGCAGCGGTATTTAACGCATTAAAAAACATTATTTCTAAGTTATTTTTTTCATTATCCATACATGCCATGTTAGTAGTAGCAATATTTTGAAATGTAATTTTATTTGAAAGTGTAATTTTTACAATTCCTGAAAAAGAATTACAACCACTGCTTCCTCTTATCGCTTTATCCGTAAAATTTATGTAAGGTGCGTTGTTCTGATTCTCTATTTTTTTTCTGTTTAACTCTATCAATCTCCAGTATTTTTCAGTTAATATAGTATCTGAATAATATTTATTTAAAGTGTATTTATCTGCCATATTCCCAGTAAAGCGTTGTCCTTGCTGATTTAGAAGAAATAGTTTTTCTTCTCCTACCTGGTATTTATTTAAAAATTGATCATTCAGTTGATCTTTTAGTATAATAAAATTACCTGAATTATCCCATTCAAACCTTCCTTCAAATGTCGAGGGAGATATATGTTTTTTACCAAGATAAAGCAATGTTAACCGATACGTTCCGCTGGCAAACAACACCATTTCAATTTTAATTCCTTCACAATCAGCACAAGGAACTATGCCACGATAAATACCTTCCCAGTCTAAAGCAATTCGGCTGTTATCAGCAATAGGAAACATAGTATCTAATGGATGATGAGAATTCCATTCTCTGTGTGTATCATTTACACGAAGTGCTTGCAAATTGTCTTTGTTTATACTGGGCTTACCTTTATCATGACATGATATAAAAAAATAACACTGTGCTACAAAAAACAGTATTCGAATCAATAATTTCATCTGCATTTTTTGTTTTTACAATAATAGTTAAAAGCAATCAATATATGTTGTTGAAATAAGATAATGTGGATTTAAGTATCAAGTTCAGTAATTTCAGACACTTTAGTAATTCGAAATTTGCTTCTTCGCCAAGCCCTAAACCTTTGTGCCTCATTGTAGAAAGCCGACCGCACATTCAAGCACATTTGGTTTTTGCCCACACACAAAGCCCAAAAAAAACCAAAGAGCCTGATTTTGCCAAGGCTCAATAAAGGCGAACGGCTGAATTGAGACGCTGAGAAATACGTTCTTTGAAATCCAGTGGAGAAATTACCTTGACTTGTTCGCCAAAAGAAAGAATCAATTTTTCCAACTCCAAATTTGGAATGACTTTGATTTTGACTTCAAGACCAGTTGGGTCGTTCTTGTGCTTCTGACTGGGATGAATAGGCTTTGTGATGACATAAGGAGCAACTTCTGGAGAAAACTTCAAGACAACTTCCTGCAAATTGGCATTTTCAGGACGAGTAACTCCAACCAAATCGAAAAAATACTCTTCCCAATCGGTTTCTGAATGTTTGTATTTCTGGGCAGTTTCAGTCAATGACTCAATTCGATCTAAAGCAAGATTCCAAGTGGGAACCTGATTATCAGAATTAAGCCCAAAGACAAACCACCGATTGTTGTATTGCTTTAAATAGTATGGATGAAAAGTGATTTCGTAGGGTTCAGAACTTTTAAAGTCCTTGTATTTGACAAGTAAAACCCGCTCATTAACTATGGCATTGAACAGTGGAGTTAAAAAATGAAGTCCTTTAAGGTCAATATTGCTCTCAAAGCTGATGATTTTACTTTTACGCTCAATTAAGCCAAACTTAGATTCGAGCTTTGGAATTATTTCATTAACCCATTCAAACGCTGGTGTCCCTGAGAAGCGGGAAAGTATTTGAATC
>CALEWF010000174.1 GCA_937925455.1 uncultured Flavobacteriales bacterium
AGCGTCATTGCGACCCGCCTTTGGCGGGAAAGCAATCTGTATGATACGGCGGAGGAATACGCGGTCTGCCCCCTATAAAACAATTCTAATAATAATTTTAGGATTAAATCATAGCACACGAATACACGCTGATGCAACAGATGAACACAGATATCATCCGTGCCAATCCGCCCTATCCGTGTCATCCGTGTTCTATAAGGCAAATAGCATACAAAAAAAGCGTTATTGACAGAAATCAATGGCTATCTGTGACCTTTGTGTAAAAACCTTTGTGTTCTTTGTGGTAAAAAGCATTAAACCTGAATAGTAAACAAATTTTTAACCACAAGGATCACAGAGATATACGATGAACACAAAGAAAATGAGAGTAAAAACAACCTATATTCCTCTGTTTTATCTAAAATTATTATGTAACAGTGGCTATAAAGGTTTTTTGTCTTTACAGATGCCTACGGAAAATTTCTAATGCATAATTTGGGTTTAATATGCGAAGTAATGATTCAATAAGGGTAACTACGATTTCGAAATTGTTTTCAACAATAATATAAGGAAATGAATTATAATTTCTTAATTGTCTATGCATTTTTAATGCAAGATCTGGGTTCATAATTATTGCAAAAAATATCTTAGCAATTAGCTTTAAACCTTTATTTTTGGAACATGCAATCAGCACGCTATAAAAAAGAAAAAAAAGATCCGGGCGAGGTTTTAGTTACACACTTCAAGCAATTGAAAGCAGATATCGAGTCTTTCAACTTAAAGCCGGTGTATATCTTGATGGGAGATGAGGGGTATTTTTTAGACCTATTATCGGATATATTTGAAAAATTGATTGCTGATGACGGATTTAAGGAATTTAATTTTAATGTATTGTATGGAAAAGAAGCAACGGCCGAAGATGTGATTTCCATTGCCCGGAGTTATCCGATGATGGCAGAAAGAAGGGTGGTAATTTTAAAAGAGGCGCAACAGTTTAAAGATTGGGAAAAGCTGGCAACTTATATTCAAAAGCCGGTAGAAACCACGGTGTTGGTCATTGTGCATAAAAATGGTGCTATTGATGGAAGAAAAAAATGGGCCAAAGATGTTTTAAACGGCCCTAAGACGGAAGTATTTGAATCAGTTAGGTTGGATGAAAACCGGATAATTGATTGGATTATTACACATTTTAAACGTCATCGGATTAAAGTTGATTTAAAAGCTGCCATTATTTTGTATGAATTGATTGGGTCAGACATGTCACGCCTTTATAACGAAATAGAAAAGATGGTGATTTCATTGCCGCCCAACAGTGAAGTGCGTGTAGAAGAAATAACGGGAAGTGTAGGAATGAGTAAGGAGTATTCTCCATTTGATTTACAATCCGCATTAATCAATCGCAATTTAGAACGTTCTTACCGTATCATGCACTTTTTTTCAAAACCTCCTGCGGTAGAGCAGTTGCCCGTAATTATTGCCACATTATATTCCTTTTTTGGAAAGATAGCATTATTCCATCGGTTGGTCAGTTCAGGAAAAATACGTTCTAAAAATGATGCGTTTAAGTACATCCGTGTGTATGATATGGATGAGTTTCTTCGGGCCACTAAGGTGTACAGTTTTGATAAATGTAAACAAGTGATTCATTTGCTGCACACTACCGATTTAAAATTTAAAGGGGTGGATAGTGGCACTGCCGATAAAGCAGCCTTGTTGAAAGAAATGGTATATCATATTTTGCATTGATAAAATAATTGTTTTGTATGAACTACTGGTTAATTAAATCAGAGCCTTTCAAATATTCTTGGCAGCAATTGTTGAAAGATAAAAAAACATGCTGGGACGGAGTGCGAAATTATGCGGCCAGAAATAATTTGAAAGCTATGAAAAAAGGCGACTTGTTATTATTCTATCATAGCAACGAAGGCTTGGAAATTGTTGGTATCGCCAAAGTAGTTAAAGAACATTATCAGGATCCTACAACCGATAATACAGCTTGGGTTGCCGTAGATGTATCTCCGGTAGTAACGCTGAATAAGCCGCTGGGACTTAAAGCAATTAAGCAGGATGTTTTGCTTAAAAACATGGAGTTTGTAAGGTTAGGGCGTTTATCAGTAAGTCGTGTTACACCGGATGAATTTTACCGAATATTAGATATTACACAAACCATCCTTCCGGAATAAGCTAATTTCGTACTTTTGTTGTAAATTACAAGTTTATGCAATCTACCACACAAGAAACAAAAGTTGATGTAAATCGAATCCGAAAAATGCTGGGAATATTGGTGTGGACCTCACCGGCAATTATTATTCCGTTAGATTTAAGTATCATTGCCGGGTTGATTTGGTTTGGTGTTAGCAAAGGATTGGTGGATATTGCTACATTTTGGTGGTTAATACCGGCCGGTGTTTTTAGCTGGACGTTGGTGGAATATTTAATGCATCGTTTTGCTTTTCATTTTGAGGCACAAAATGAAACCGGAAAAAAATTAATTTACATGCTGCACATTATTCATCACGATCATCCTACCGATAGTGATAAATTGTACCAACCTCCTTTGGTGAATGTAGTAATCATTACCTTGTTATTCGGTTTTTTTTATTTATTGATCGGCAATGGGGTGTATTTGTTTTTACCAGGAATTATTTTCGGATACTTGGCTTACAGCACTATTCATTTTGTGATTCATAAATTTAAACCACCGTTTCCATTCTTAAAACCATTGTGGAGGCATCATAACTTGCATCATTATCGTTATCAGGACAAAGCCTTTGGTGTATCATCTCCTTTTTGGGATGTGATTTTTGGCACCATGCCTCCCAAAGAAATAAAAAAATAAGATTACCACTCAGCTATTAATGAATTCGCATTCGCTCCTAAATCTAAAAGTAAGTTACTTACTTGTTTAACAAAATCTTCTGGATCGCAAACATAAAAGTGCTGGCTAAAATCTACTACATGCTCTATCAGGTAATTGCGGTCAATGCGTTTACTCATAAATCCAACCACCTGCTCTCGGGTAATTAAATTGAAATAATTTTCGTTCAGCATTTTTTTCAACTCATCATGCAAGATAATTTCATCAGCCGTTCGCGTTGAATAAATTAAACGACAATTACGTAACTCTCCTTTTTGAAATAAATCACGAAAAATTGCCACAAAGGGTGTAATACCCGAACCGCCTGCAATAAATACCCCAGGCCCTTTGTATTCAATAGCTCCAAACGGATTGTTTAAAATTAGTTCAGCGCCTGCCTGAAGCCTACCCAGCATGGCAGTTACGCCTTTACGTTCCGGATAGATCTTAATAAGAAATTCCAAATAATCCCAACGGTTCAAACCGGTAAACGTAAAGGGTCTGAGCAGATCTTTCCACTCCGGAAGATTGATTGCTATATCTGTGGCTTGCCCTGGAATAAAGGTAAAACCCAGCGGTTTTTCAACCGCAAATCGTTTTACATGATGATTGATAAATTGTGTTTCAAGTATTTTAGCAATAAATGCACACATGGTTTATTCATTTATTTTTGAGTAGCAAGGTATATAATCATGGCAGCTATGGCCATTATAGCCAGTATTAACAAGGCAATCTTCCACCCACTGTACGGACGTTCACCCTGTACTTCGCCCGTGCGTCCATTCACTAAAAATTGATAAACTTTTCCTTTGAAACGAAAAGCACTGAGGTAGATAGGTAACAAAATGTGTTTAAACGTAATGTTGTTGTGTTGTGTATTCAACGTGATGATTCGTTGTTCATCCCCACCGATTTGTTGTTTTATCATGGTACGTAATTGGGCTTCCATTTTAGCCTTTGCATTTTCAAATCCATGCTTTAATTCTAGTTGATATTTTTCAGTGATAAACCCACCTAAGTAGCTATCGTTAAAAGCCGTAAGGTTATCTAAGTCCCATGGTTCTAAGTTCTCGGCATATTTCCAAGGCAATGATTTAGAAGCAATCACAAGCACGTCATCAAATGCATGATTAAAGTTACCGCTAACAGTGTACCATCTGGTTCTTCGTTCACGCCGGGTTTTTGTTACAGTTCTACCATTTTCGGTGGTGGTATAGGGTACATCTACATAATAATATTCACCACGCTGCCCGATGTAAGAACTGCTGGTATTGGAATCAAACGTCCAATAAGGTATGTATAAACCATTGAAACGTTCGGTATCTAAAGAGGCTTTTTTTAAGTCGTTGGGAGCAAACCACAAACCTTTCACCCAGGCTTTGAATTTGTTTTTTGCTTCTTCTTTGCTGATTTTAAATGGCAAAATAGCTTTGGGTTGAATTACGGATTCGCTATGAGCATCCTTGATCACCAACGGGGTAAGGCAGTATGGACAACTGTGTGACTGAATGTGCGGATCAATGGTAGTATTGGCACCGCAATTATTACAACTAACTACACTAATGGACATTTTTTGAGAAGAGGCAGCCTCTTTGTTAATGTACTCGTAAAAGTCATTTTCGTTTATAGGCTCTCCAATGTCGGGAATTTCATTTTCTGCTCCGCAATATTCACAATGCAGGTGTTTGGTGCCTGGTTTGTATTTTAAGTCTGCTCCGCAGGAAACACAAGCAAATGAGTTTATAGTTTCTTTGTTTGGCCCTAAAAATTCGAGTTCAGATGTTGATTTTTTTTCTTCCATAAACTTGGCTTGGTTAAAAAGCAAGGGTGAATAAACTCATTCACTCTTGCTTGGATATTTAGATTACGGGATAGGAGGAGGTGGGGGAGGTGGAACTTGTGAAAATACAGTATTTAATTCAGCAACGCTTGATGCGGCAGCCCAGTTTGGCATACCGGCTTTCCAAACTAACGAGTCGGGCTTAAAATTGCCTTGCATAGCCATTTGGGTTAGTTGTTCAATGGTATAAGGTCCGGTTTGCTGTCCATTCACCGCTACAAAGAATTGAATTATGGGCGGAGGTGTTCCGGCATTCATTTGATTTACCATACCTCCCATCATACCACTCATCATGTGCCCCATACCCATACCTACACCCATCCCCACGCCGGCTCCACCTAAGCCTTCATTACCCGCAGCTGTTTCAATAGATTTGGCCATTTTAAGCTGCGCTAATTTTGCAGCATTTACTTTTTCCAAACGGCTGTATTCAAAAATTTCTTTTTTAAGCTCTTCGGGCATCGAGGCATTTTCTATATTGAAATCAGTAAGCGTAATGCCGTATTCGATAAACTTCTCATTGAGTTTTTCTTGGCTGAGTTTACTCAATTCTTCAATATTATTTACAAAGTAATCAATGGGAATTCCACTTTTCCCAAAGCTTTGAGAAAATGTGCTGACGATGAGTGAACGTAATTGACCGTTAATTTCTTCGGTGGTAAACCGCTGATCGGTTCCGGCTATTTCGCGAAGAAACTTGGCAGCATCAGTAACCCTAAAACCATAATTCCCAAATGCTCGTATTTCAATCATTCCAAATCGTTCATCTGGAACTATAAATGGATTTTTTGTCCCCCATTTCTGGTCGGTAAATCGTTTGGTACTAACAAAAAATACATCTACTTTAAAAGGACTATTAAATGCATATTTCCAACCTTTTAATGTAGAAAGTATGGGCATGTTTTCGGTGGTTAGGGTGTACATTCCGGGTTGATACACGTCTGCTATCTGCCCTTCATTTACGAATACAGCTACTTGTGATTCACGAACTGTGAGTTTGGCTCCGTTTTTAATTTCGTTTTGATAACGTGGAAATTTATATACTATTGTATCGCTGGAGTCTTCCACCCATTCGATGATGTCAATAAATTCATTCCGAAGTTTGTTCCATAATGACATATTGTATGATTTTAGATTAATTTACAGGGATTAAATCTAATAAGAATTTATAATTTATCCCAAAGTTGCGATTAGAATAGTATTAGATGTGTGTGGCGGCCGCGTGTTCCTCCGCCTCGTAGGGGCGAACTGCTGCGGATGGAAGTGGAAAGCCCGGAGGGGCGAAGCCCACAGGGCACGGGGTAGCGGGGCTGAGGGTACGAAGACACCGCTACCCCGATGCCATGTGTGGCTGAGCCCCGAGGACTTGAAACGGACAGCCGCTTAAGCAGCCTATTAAAAATATCAATACTCTTATGACAATTTCGGGATAATTCGGGTTCAAAAACTTATTTTATTCTCAATGTTCATAAGATTGAGATATTTTTGTTTTCGATTTTAATGTAGATTTAATTTATGAAATATAATCTTTCGGAAATAATCGCCCTTATTAAAGATCGTCGTACCATATATCCTGAAAAGTATAAATCGCGAAAAGTACATAAGGAGCAAATAGAAACAATGTTAGAGGCAGCTAATTGGGCACCAACACATGGCATGACTGAACCGTGGCGTTTTAAGGTTTTTTCTGGTAATAAACTTCGTGAGTTGATGCATTTGATGGCAGAAATTTATCGGGATACAACTTCGCCTGACCAATTTATGGAAAGTAAATATCAGCGTTATGCTGAAAGGGCAGAAAAAACATCTTACGTAATTGCTGTTTGCATGAAACGGCAGGATTCAGAGCGTATTCCTGAAATTGAAGAGGTAATGGCGGTAGCTTGTGCTGTTCAAAATATGATGTTAATAGCTACGGCTTATGGAATCGGTACATTTTGGTCCACTGGCGGGGGCGTATTTTCTGAACGATTACATAATTATTTGAACTTGGGGTCTAAAGATAAATGCTTGGGCTTAATTTATCTGGGCTATCCGGAAGATGAATGGCCCAAAGGAAAAAGAGGAATAATTTATAATAAAGTGGAATGGTACGATTGATAACTCAAATCAATGCCTTGCTTTGGAAAGAGTTTGTGCTTGAATTTAGAAATAGAAATGCTCTGAATGGTATTATACTTTATGTTTTTTCAACCATATTTATAGTTTATCAGTCTTTTCGAGTTGTGCCTGATATTCCGGTATGGAATGCCTTGTTATGGATAATTATTCTTTTTTCTTCAGTGAATGCAGTAAATAAAACTTTTCAAAATGATGGAATGGGCCGGCAATATTATCTGTATTTATTAGCTAATCCTGTTGCAATTATTCTATCTAAAATTGTGTATAATGTTGTTTTACTATCTTTTTTATCGTTGGTGTCTGCTGTTTTTTATGGTATAGTATTGGGCAATCCGGTTCATCAATATGGTAATTTTTTGTTGGTATTATTACTGGGCAGTATCGGGTTGTCATCGCTTCTTACAATGATATCTGCTATATCATACAAATCAGGAAATGCAATAGGCATGGTTGCGGTATTGGGTTTTCCGGTGATGATTCCGCTAATTATTACTATTATAAAAGCTTCAAAAGGAGTTGCAGATGGGTTGCCTTTTAATACTTATTCAAAATATTTACTGACCATGGCTGGTTTGGATGTTGTGGTAATTGCCTTGTCGGTGATTTTATTTCCCTACCTTTGGCGTGATTAAATTTTTTTTCATGAATAAAAGCTGGTGGAAAATAATTCCTGTGTTGTTAATGGCTTATGCTATTCCTATGAGCTTTGCAGGGGATGTATCGGTTCAAACCATTTTGCATGAAACCATTCGTAATCTCTATTTTCATGTTACCATGTGGTTTAGCATGTTTATCCTTTTTATTGTATCCATGATTAATGCTATTTTTTTTCTTCGGTCGGGTAATTTGTTGTACGATTATCGGTCTGAAATGTATGTTCGAACCAGCTTGTTGTTTGGTTTTATTGGCATTTTTACCGGGATGATCTGGGCTAATTTTACTTGGGGTGCGCCTTGGGTAAACGATCCTCAACTAAATGGAGCTGCAATTACTATTTTAAGCTACTTAGCTTACCTTGTTTTAAGAAGTTCAATAAACGATGCACAGAAAAAAGCCCGACTGGCTGCGGTGTACAATATTTTTGCTTTTACATTGATGTTTGTGTTGATTGGTATTATGCCTCGTATCAATGATTCACTCCATCCAGGCAAAGGAGGCAATCCGGGGTTTGGAAGTTATGATTTAGCACCTGCTATGCGTCCGGTTTTTTATATGTCTATTATGGCTTGGACCTTAGTAGGTGTATGGATTGCACAAATACAAATTCAAATTAAAATCATCAGTCAAAAAATTAAGTCTGAGCAGTTATGAAAAAATACATTATTCTTGGTTTGATACTATTTTTAGTGTTTCACGTTTTTTCTCAAGAAAAAGATAGTATTCAAAATTTACCCATAAAAAATATTGTTATACAAGCAGGAGATACGTTAGTTAACCTCAATAGGTTAAATGGGGGCATTATTCGCTATCAAATTTCTGAAGATGATAAGCAAAAGCTAAATAATAATGGATTAGAAATCAATGAACAGGCAATGATTGTAGTAGCTGATCCATCTAAAATTTCAAATTTTTTGATGCTTGAGATAAAAACATTTGCATCAGACCATGAATGGTACATTAATACGATAAAGCTGGAATTTACTTCAAAAGGTGTTATTGTATATGTTTCATCTGATAAAATAGAAATGGCTACCGGTTGGAGAAAAGACGGAAAAATCTATGTGGTGATAGCAGTGGTAGCCGTATTGTTTTTGGGAATTATTGGATATTTATTTATGCTCGATCGTAAAATTGTTCGTTTAAAAAATAA
>CALEWF010000175.1 GCA_937925455.1 uncultured Flavobacteriales bacterium
ACCGGCAAGTTTAAAGATTCGCATGGTACGGGCTAATTCTTCCAGCCACCAGGCTGTTTCGTATTTATATTTTGATTCTTTTAGACTTGCTGTAAGTACTCGAGGGCTGGTTACCCGAAAAATTAAAAATATAAATGTTGACAATGCTAAACTCAAAAACACAAATGCTGGATGATAAAATGATAATAGTAATAACCCAAAAATAATTTGAAGCAAGGCAGTAGAAAAATCAATTAGTAATTTAGGTAATCCTTTTTGAATAGTAAGTGTATCGAAAAAACGATTCATCAACTCTGGGGCATACGTGTTAGTTAGTGCATCAAGCTTGATACGGGGAATTCGATAGGCAAACTCAAAGGTGGAACGTACAAATACCCGCTGCTGCATGGATTCTACAATCCATTGCTGCATGATGGTAAGTACTCCGGAAAAAATCACACCTAAAATCACTAAAGTTACCAATACAATCAGCGAGGTAGAAATTTGAGCTCCCATTACCAACCCGATAATGGACTGTACACCAACTGGCAACGAAAGGCTCATCAATCCATTTATCACAGCATAGATATAAAGATAAATTATATCCTTGCGTTCTACTTTTAGCAACCTGAAAAACCGCTGTACCGGGGTATATTTTTTTTCTACAATCGGCTTGGTATTCAAGTTACCACCGAAAATGGAAATATGTTTCACCGGTACGATGACAACAAACTTTCCCTCGTGTTGATAAAAATCTTCCAACTGAATATGCCGAACCGGAACAACCTCCTCCTGAACCAAATTTGAAAATGTATGTATCCTGATTTTTTTTCTCTTATAAGGTTCTAAATAAATCAGTGAATCCAACTTATTTCCAAATAATAAGATTGGTTCCTCCAGGTCGTTGATTACAGCAAACAACTCATCAGCCGTAAGCTGAAATGGAGTGTATGTAATTCCTATGCGGCTGCCATGCTCAAAAAGCATGGATTGTATATCAATAACATTTTCAAGCTTATTAGCACTATCGAGATGAATAAAGGTTTTATCGGGAATTTGATATCCTTCTTTCTTGATTTTTTGTTCAAGAAAATCTATGTACTTTAAAATGACTTCCCGTTGCATGTTTTTCTTAGCGTAATAACAAATAGGTTTCTAAACAATGGAATGAATTCAAAATTTAAGCCCTCCACAAAAATATCATTCTATACATATAAAAAATTCAATAATTGAATGTTAATACTCATTTTAATTGCTAAATAAATTAAAAAAAACGGATTCCCCCCCCAATTCCCGGCCATATGGCAAACTGAAAATCTCCAAATTTGCCGTAAACTGTTCGAAACGTTGGTGCTAATTCGATTCCATTTTTACCATGAGCCAAATTATTGTTATCGGATACAATCATATTAATTATAGGACCAATAAATAAAGCCACCCTTTTGTGCAGGCTAAAACCCGCCATAAAACGCGACTGATTCAAAAAGGTCATTTTTCCTCTACCTATAGAAATAGGTTCATTAATATGCACTAAAGAAGTGGAGTTATCTACATCCACATAAAAACGTTTTCCAATAGAAATATGCGTTCCAATGCCCCAACCGGTAGTCCAGAAAATATTTTCATTAAAGGGATTTACTCCGAAATTTAGCATAGAATAAACACTCCTTCCTCCGGTTTTAATAGAAATATTAAACGATTGTAATTCTCCTCCCCAAAGCTCCAGTTTGTTATATCCACCTTTTACGATATTGATTAAACCGATGGTTGCTACAGAACTATCGCCCGAATAATTAACCAACCCCACCTGTAACGTTCCACTTTTATGGGCTATGTTAATCAAACCACCTTGAAAAACATTGCTTGTACCGGTATAATTAAACAACCCTGCCTGAATACCAGCATTTTCAGGAGCAAGATTTATAGCTCCCAACTGAAATCCTTGCGAACTTTTAGCATAATTGGCCAAAAAAGCAAACTGAATGCCAATATGTTTAAGCCGTGCATAATTCATTGTAGCAGAAAATTGAATACCATAAGCATTTTCTCGGGCTGTATTTGGCCCCAGTGCAAACTGATGACCATACATACTTTTTTGAGCATGATTCCATAGATGACTAAGTTGCACTCCATACACATTCCCCCAAGTTGTATTTCCAAACCATGAAAACTGAAATCCGGTAAAATCACCATGATTATGCGTCCAAAGGCCTGATAGCTGAAATCCTTTTGTAGTATTTAGGTTCACATTAGTAATTAACCCTATTTGAAATCCGTTGAAGAGACCTTTAACTACATTAACTCCCCCCAATTGAAATCCATTAAATTTACCTAAGGTAATATTGCTGATTGGCCCTATTTCTACCCCATTTATTCCACCGGTAACCCCATTAAATATGTTGAGAGAAAAATTATAGGTTTTAAATTTAGATAACTTCCAGGAAGTACCTAACGGATAAAATAAACTCGCCTGCACATACCCTTTTTGGGGAACTGAATCTGTAGATTGAGCAAAAACAAAAGCGCCAGAAAACATGAAAATCAACAAGAATAAAACACCATCTTGACTCCTCATGAAAAAAATTTATTAGACGAAAGTAGATAGCTTTTTCCAATTAATCAGTTTTTTGAAAATAATTAACAACCATAAGAATCACAGTAAACTAAAATATAAACAACCACAACTATCCCATAAAATCCCAAAAATGTCACTAGCGTATATTGGCTGCTTTAAGCGGCTGTCCGTTACAAGTCCTCGGGGCTCAGCCACACAGGGCATCGGGGTAGCGGTGTCTTCGTGCCCTCAGCCCCGCTACCCCGTGCCCTGTGGGCTTCGCCCCTGCGGGCTTTTCACTTCCATCCGCAGCAGTACGCCCCAAAGGGGCGAATGATTTGAAAATGAAATAATTTGAAGATGTATTGATTGCTATTGTAATCATGATTCGTCATTGAATATTGGGTCAGCAGGTGGGAAGGTTGCAAAACGCATTGACTATGCGTTTTAGGAGTTAATCGTTGGTAGAAGATGCGTTGTGGCATATAGTTTTCTTCCTCACCAAAGGCGTTTCGTAATGACGGTTTGGGGCAATGGTGCAACGGGTGAATCCACACCTATGAGGCCGAGTAACACGTGCTGACCCCTATATTTATTTAAAAAATTCGAATGACAATTTGGGGTTAATTGGTTTATTATCTGTGTTCTCTGTATTTCTTTATGTTCTATGTAATAAGAATTTTTCGTAATACTAGTTACAAAGCTTTTTGTTTTTCCGGATGTTTACAGAAAATTTCTAATGCATATTTTGGATTAAATAAATACAACATTAGAGGCTAAACCAGAAAAGATGTTCAATTTTTATTTTCCTAGTAAGATATTAATAAAATTATAAATTATTTACCTTATAAATTTCAAAACGAGAATTATAAAAAATTAAATCCACATTAGAATCATTTTGCACTAAAAATTCAGCACTAGCCTGATATTCTCTATTTAATTTATCAATTAAAACATATTCCGAATTGTTAATTTTTAATTCATTCCTCAAATCGTGAACAGAAAAAATATTTGGTAATATAAAACTTTTACGATTTGTATAAAAAGCAAGAGCTCGTGGCTTTTTAAATGCTATTACAGCATCTTTATTTGTACAATTTTT
>CALEWF010000176.1 GCA_937925455.1 uncultured Flavobacteriales bacterium
ACACCGCTACCCCGATGCCATGTGTGGCTTTCGCCCCGAGGACTTGCAACGAACAGCCGGATAAGCAGCCAAATTTTTAAACATAAAAAACTAAATAGTATCGTATAATTGTGAAATGAAGACACATTGGTTAACTTTGCCGCTCTGATAATGAGTGATATGATTAAAATAACTTTTCCGGATCAAAGCGTACGAGAATTTCAGGAAGGCGTAACCGGTATGGAAATAGCTAAAACCATAAGCAACAGCCTGGCTAAAAAAGTGCTGGCTGCAGAAGTAGATGGTGAAATTTGGGAAGCTACACGCCCAATATACAAGGATTGCAGACTGAAATTGCTGACGTGGGACGACAAAAACGGAAAAGCAGCTTTTTGGCATTCATCGGCACACCTGCTGGCCGAAGCGATACAGTTTTATTATCCGGAAGCTAAATTTACCATAGGTCCACCGATTGAAAATGGTTTTTATTATGATATAGATTTTGGCGACCATTCTTTTACAGCAGATGAAATTCCAAAAATTGAAAAAAAGATGGCCGAACTTTCAGCGCAGGATAATGCCTTTAGGCTGTATGCAGTAAGCAAAGCCGAAGCATTGGATTATTATAAAAAGAAAAACAACCCCTATAAAATTGAATTAATAGAAAACCTGCAAGACGGAGAGATTACCTTTTGCGACCAGGGTTCATTTACCGATTTGTGCCGGGGCGGACATGTGCCCAGTACCGGTTACATAAAAGCTGTGAAGTTACTGAACGTAGCTGGTGCCTACTGGCGAGGCGATGAAAAAAACAAACAACTCACCCGGATATATGGTATTTCATTCCCGCAACAAAAAATGCTGGATGAATACTTGGAGATGCTGGAAGAAGCAAAAAAACGCGATCACCGTAAATTAGGGCAGGAACTAGGATTGTTTACATTTAGCCAGAAAGTAGGAAAAGGGCTGCCGCTGTGGTTACCCAAAGGAGCCGATTTGCGTGAACGCTTAGAGCGTTTTATGCGGGATGCCCAAAAGAAAGCCGGATACCTACAGGTAGTTACCCCACATATTGGCAGTAAATCGCTTTATGAAACGAGCGGACACTGGGAAAAATATGGGAAAGATAGCTTTCAGCCCATTCATACACCCGAAGAAGATGAGCTGTTTATGTTAAAGCCCATGAATTGTCCGCACCATTGCGAAATTTATAAATCCGAACCACGGTCATACAAAGATTTACCCTTACGATTGGCCGAGTTTGGTACTGTATATCGCTACGAACAAAGTGGAGAATTGCATGGATTAACGCGGGTACGAGGGTTTACCCAGGATGATGCCCATATCTTTTGTCGGGCAGATCAGGTAAAAGAAGAGTTTGTAAAAGTAATAGACTTGGTATTATATGTATTCAAGTCGCTCGATTTTCATGATTTTACAGCACAGGTATCATTACGCGATAAGGAAAACAAGTCCAAGTATATTGGCAGTGAAGAAAATTGGGAACGAGCAGAACGCGAAATACAAGAAGCTGCTCAAGAGCGTGGATTAAAAACGGTGATAGAATATGGCGAAGCTGCCTTTTACGGTCCTAAGTTAGATTTTATGGTAAAAGATGCGCTGGGTAGAAGCTGGCAATTGGGGACCATACAGGTAGATTATAACTTACCCGAACGATTTGAATTAGAGTACACGGGTGCAGATAATCAAAAACATCGTCCGGTTATGATTCACCGGGCTCCGTTTGGTTCATTGGAACGTTTCATTGCGGTTTTAACAGAACATTGTGCCGGGAACTTTCCCCTGTGGCTGACACCTATTCAGGTGGCAGTGCTACCCATAAGTGATAAATTCAATGAATATGCAAAAAAAGTTGTTGATTTGTTGAAAAATAACGATATTCGCACCCTCTTTGACGACCGGTCTGAAAAAATCGGAAAAAAAGTAAGAGATAGTGAAGTCATGAAAATACCGTTTATGCTGGTGGTTGGAGAGAAAGAAGAAGCACAGGATGTTGTGTCAGTGAGGGAACATGGTAAAGGAGATTTGGGTATTATGAGCCGTGATGAATTTGTAAACTTACTGAAGCAGCGAATTACTGATATGTTAAATTAAAAAAAGGAGGTCAATATCTTACAGGAAAAAAATCCGGGCAGTAATTCCAAAATGCAACAAAAAAGAGAGCCCGAACATAGGATTAACGAACGCATTCGATCACCCCGCGTACGCGTGGTAGGTGAAGGGATAGAAACCCAAGTAGTTTCCTTGCAGGAAGCGCTTAAAATGGCTGAAGATGCCGGGTTAGACCTGGTAGAAATTTCGCCTAATGCTGATCCTCCTGTGTGCAAGATTATTGACTACAAGAAGTTCTTATATGAGCTAAAGCGTAAGCAAAAGGAGATAAAGGCTAAGGCCGCCAAAGTGATTGTAAAAGAAATCCGGTTCGGCCCGCAAACCGATGAGCATGATTTTAATTTTAAATTAAATCATGCCAAAAAATTTCTCCAGGAAGGTGCCAAAGTAAAAGCATATGTGTTTTTCAAAGGTCGTTCTATTGTATTTAAAGAGCAGGGAGAAGTACTTTTGCTGAGATTTGCTAACGAACTGGAAGATTATGGCAAAGTAGAATCCTTGCCTGTATTAGAAGGAAAGCGGATGACCATGATGATTAGTCCGAAAAAGAAAAAGTAACAGAATAGGTAAAACAACTAAATATCGTTTGCAATGCCAAAGATGAAAAGAAATTCCAGTGCCAAGAAGCGTTTTGAAGTAACCGGTACTGGGAAAATTAAGAGAAAACACGCATATAAACGTCACATTCTCACTAAAAAAACTACTAAGAGAAAGCGTAGATTAACTCATGCTACCTTGGTAAGTCCAGCGGATGAGAAAAATGTAAAGTTAATGCTTTTGAGCTAAGAATTGTTTAATCATTAATACCACGTAACATGCCACGTTCACAAAACAAAGTAGCCTCTAGAGCAAGAAAAAAGAAAATACTAAAACTAGCCAAAGGTAGTTTTGGTAGAAGAAAAAACGTGTGGACAGTTGCGAAGAACTCTGTTGAAAAAGGCTTAGGCTACGCCTACAGAGACAGGAAGGCCAAGAAACGTTCGTTCAGGTCCATCTGGATCCAAAGGATCAATGCAGCTGCAAGAGAACACGGAATGAGTTATTCAGAATTCATGGGCAAAGTACACAAAAGCGGTGTGGAGCTTAACCGTAAAGCATTGGCTGACTTAGCCATGAATCATCCCGAGGCGTTTAAAGCCATCGTGGAAAAAGTGAAATAATTTTTTTGTAATTCAATTTTGAAAGCGGTTTCCAAAAAGAAACCGCTTTTTTTTTTCCAAACCTGATAAAAGTCATTTTTTATTAACTCACCTAAAATCTGCAAGTGAAATTACCCAATAAGTTTTAAGACAGAAATAAGGTTTTTGTGGAAAAAATATGGGTGTGTTATGAAAAAAATTGGTGTTTTTTTAGATTTTAGGGTATAGTTCCCCTTACCCCACTTGTGATAGGGCTAATGTGGG
>CALEWF010000177.1 GCA_937925455.1 uncultured Flavobacteriales bacterium
TATACACAACAAAATCTTCAAATTTTAAAAACTAAACTAAAATGAACCAAGCCTCTAAGTTCCAAGCAAAATTATATGGCTTAATTTTTATTATCCAATAAATCTATGTAAGTAAACCCATTAAATCATGAGAAACAGAATATGAAAACCTTATTTTAATTTACATCGGGCAGTAGTGATTTTTTTTATTTTTTTGTAAACTTTAATAATCCGTATAACGCTTCTTACAGGAAATTCCTTATTTTCGGACAAATTTCAGAAGTAACATGATTCACATCTTTACAAGCAGTCCGTCGGTGATTCAACAGTATGTGGCAGAAATAAGAGATAAGGATATTCAGAAAGACCGCATGCGGTTTCGAAGAAACATTGAACGAATGGGAGAGTTAGCCGCATATGAAATAAGTAAGCATTTGAGCTATGAATCAAAAGAAGTGGAAACCCCGTTGGGTACTGCACATTGTAAAGTCCTCAAAAATAATGATGTAGTATTAGGAACAATTCTTCGCGCCGGTTTGCCATTACATCAGGGAATGTTGAACATATTTGATAAAGCAGACAATGCCATTGTTTCGGCCTATCGAAAACACACTTCTGAATTATCGTTTGAAATTCAAATAGAATACATGTCAGCCCCTTCACTCGAAGGAAAAACATTGATTCTTTGCGATCCGATGTTAGCTACCGGAATGTCCATGGTAGCGGCTCATAAAGCCTTGGTATCGCATTACGGAACTCCTTCGCATTTGCATGTTGTTTCGGTGATTGCCAGTGAGCAGGGTTTGGAATATACACGCCATCATTTGCCACAAGATACCCGTTATTGGATTGTAGCATTGGATCCGGAAATGAATGCCAAATCCTACATCGTTCCCGGTATTGGCGATGCTGGCGATTTGTGTTATGGGGAAAAAATGTAATGGAAACCGGCTGGATAGAAACGTTTATTTTTCTTTTGTTGGCTTCGGTAAAATTTGCCATAGCTGTACCTTTTTTTATCCTCGAAAATAAACTCACGTTTTTACAGGGATTTTTGTTTGGGGTAAGTTCCGGTTTATTCGGTATTTTAACATTTATGTTTTTAAGTACGATAATCTTAAGGTTTTGGCACTGGTTAAAAGAACAATTAGGCATTAAACGAAGAAAGCCCCAAAAAGTATTTACCAAACGTTCGCGAATGATGGTTCGTATAAAAAGCAAATATGGGTTAGCAGGTATTGCCTTGCTTAGCCCTATCATTATTTCAATTCCGATTGGAGTGTTTCTTGCTATGCGGTATTTTAAAAATAAGAATAAAGTGTTTTTGTATATGTGGGGTGGGGTAATTCTGTGGTCGTTGATTTTTGCATCTTCAGCTTCTTTGATAATTAAAATTTTTAAAACGCTTGATCTTGCCCTTGCAATCGTTAGTTAAACATATATTTTTTGATTTGGATAAAACTCTGTGGGATTTTGAATCCAATTCGCGGAGCGCATTGGAAGAGCTTTATCATCATCATCAATTAGCATCGCTGGGGGTTCATGATTTTGATTTGTTTTTTCAGACGTATTCTGTTATCAATGATCAATGCTGGGATCTATATAGAAAAAATTTAATCAATAAAGAGTATTTACGCCATCATCGTTTTTTTCTAACGCTAAAAAATTTTGGCATAGAAAATCGCCCATTGGCCAAAGCTATTGGAAAAGATTATGTAACCTTGAGCCCTACTAAAACAGCATTAGTTAGTGGAGCCAAAGAATTGCTGGAACATTTGAAGGGGCGTTATTGGCTACATATTATTACCAACGGTTTTGAAGAAGTGCAACGTTTGAAGTTAAAAAATACAGGAATTAATTATTATTTTCAAGAAGTAATCACTTCCGAAAGAGCCGGTAGGCGCAAACCAGATCCTGCGATATTTCAGTTTGCTATGATAAAAACCGGTGCTGTTCCTGAGAACTCGTTGATGATTGGAGATGATTTGGAAATTGATATAAAAGGAGCCCGAAGTAACGGATGGAAAACCATTTGGTATAATCCGCATAGAAAATTTGATCCTGATGGCGGGATAGAAATTCAGCATCTTACAGAATTGATTTCGGTGTTTTAGCACGGCTAACGTATTAGCATAATTTTTATCTTGTATTATGATTCGTATTTACATTTACATATTTTCATTACTATCATTTACAAAGCTTACTGCTCAAGAACCGTTGCGCATGGGAGTGCGTGCCGGTATGAATTTTGCTCAGATATCCGGTGTGGGTATGCAGGGATTTAATAAGTTTGGTGTATTAGCTGGCGTAGGTTTACATTGGAGATTTAAGCCCAAGTGGTCGTTTGACCCAGAAATTACGTATTCAATGAAAGGTGCCCGAAAAAATCCCAATGTAGAGGAAGGAGATTATACCACTTATACCATCGAAGCCGACTATTTGGAAATACCGGCTTTGTTTGGCTGGCATATGGATAAAAAAGACCGATTTACCATGGATTTCGGGTTAACCTTTGGGGTGTTGGTTCGTGAAAGGGTAGAGCAAAATGGTGCACAACTTACTGAAGGCAGAGGGTTTAACGGGTTTGAGCTCGGTGCAGCAGTAGGGTTTTCTTATCATCTTACTAAAAACTGGGCTTTTCAATTCAGGCTACAAAATTCCATAATTCCTATTAAGCCCTATGCCAGTGGTCAAACTGCCATATTGCCGTTGTGGGGAATTATTCGCATCGGTGAAGTGCATTCCGTAATCAGTATATCAGTACAATACAATTTTGGATTTCAGCCAGATCCCAATAAACCAGCTCGTGTTAAAAAAGAAAAATCGCCCCAGCAAGCCAAGCGTACAAAACAAAAGGGCGATGTAATTGATGAAGATTAACAGGATATTATTTTGAATTTATGCTAATTTCACTTTTAATTTTCATGGGAATAGTTAGCCCACTTTGCTCTATTTCTATTTCTATTTCCTGATTAATCTTACTTTCTGTGCTCCAACCATTTTTTAAATTCACTTTCGTAATGCCAGTTTGTTTTCCTTTGATTTTATCATCGGGATTTGCAGGTCCTATAGTACCTGCAGATTCAATCTCAGCCACATCGTTTGAAATTGATTTTGCAATTTAATTTCCTAATGCAAATGTTGTATTTTTGCATGTAATGAATTTTAAAATTAAAATAATCGTTGCAATACTATCGGGAGTGATGATTGTTTCATCATCCTGTAATACCAATCAAGCACCTGATAATCTGTTTCAGGAATTAGGGGGATTGGATACGTTGGAATTGGTAGTTGATACTTGGATAGATTCGCTTCAAAGCGATGTTTTAATCAGCAGTTATTTTTCCAATGTTTTTAATGATTCCATAGCTACGTTAAATTTTAGAAACCATGTGGTTGAACAGTTTTGTTCGCTAAGTGGAGGACCCTGCGTGTATAAAGGAAGAGATATGCAATTGGTTCATCATCCATTACATATTCAGCCCGAAGATTTTGAAAAGTCTGTCAATTATTTGCGCAATGTTTTAAATATGTATATTGCTGATGAAAGCATAGTTTTAAATTTTATTGTTAGAGTACAGTTGTTAGAACCTGCTATTGTAAATCTTTAAACCCAAATTATGCAATAGAAAACCGGATATAATGTAAAGTCATTTTCATTTCTGTATTAAAGCCGATTCTATGAAGTAACCCCCTGGGTTTAACCAATTATTTTGAATCAATTGCAATAACTGTTATTTCAGATGTTTTTTAATTGGTTTATTGATCTGTGTTCTCTGAGGTGAAAAATTTAACCACAAAGAACACAGAGGAACACGGAGAAAAAGAAGAAAACATCTCTGTGCCACTCCGTGCCCTCTGTGGTGAGAAAAAAAGTTTAACCACAGAGAACACAGAGAAACACGGAGTACACAAAGAAAATGAA
>CALEWF010000178.1 GCA_937925455.1 uncultured Flavobacteriales bacterium
TTCAAATTAGAACCTATAAGCTACCTAAATTGCCGATTTGTGTTACAAATGTGTTACAAAGCTAAAAAGCAAAAGGGTTTCATTTCTGAAACCCTTGCTGCCTAAGCTCCCCGGGCTGGGCTTGAACCAGCGACCCCCTGATTAACAGTCAGGTGCTCTAACCAGCTGAGCTACCGAGGATTTTTTTGTTTTTGGGGTACAAATGTAAAACTTATTTTTAAGTTTCAAAAAACCAAGCATAAAAAATTCAACCGTTGCTGAAAGGAATTTTTAAAATTTACTCAATAGGAATTATCACTTCCACACGGGTACCGGCAGCCTCGCCAGAATCATAGTAAAGATCAGTAATTCGAATTTCAGCAGGTTTATTTCGGATTTGATTTAGTAATTCCAAACGATTTCGCGTAATTTTTATTCCCTTGGATATATGTCCCATTTGTGATTTTTCCTTGAGTTTTTCGCGTTGTACCCGTCCTATTCCATTATCTTCTACCATACAGTATAACGTTCCATCGCTTTGCCGCTTAAAACGAACTATCAATCGTGCATCTCCTTTTTTAGGCAATAAACCATGCTTAATGGAATTTTCAATAAATGGCTGAAGCAACATGGGGGGAATTTTAACTTCATAAAGATCAATACCGGGAGCAGTATCAATAATATATTCAAACTTATTTACAAATCTTAATGCCTCTAAGCTTAAATAATGTTCAAGCATATTAATCTCATCAGCCAATGGGATTTCACGCTTATCTGAATAATCAAGGGTCATTCGAAGCAATCGGGCAAATTTGGAGAGGTAGATATTAGCCTCCATTTTTTTATCGCGATTTATCAGGTTTTGAATGCTTCCTAAAGAATTAAAAATAAAATGCGGATTCATTTGAGCTTTTAAGGCTGTTAGCTCTAATTCTCCTAACAATCGGGTTAGTCTTGTTTTTTCCTCTTCCCTCTTTTTAATTGACCGTACCCTTACCACCATGCTTACAAATAAAACCAACAATGTGATAAAAATAAGAAAGACCCGGAACCATAAGGTTTGCCAGTATGCAAAACTAACTTCGAAGTTAGCCACAGCAGCATTTTCACTTTGCATACCGTCTTTATTTATTGCCTTTACCTTAAAAACATATTTTCCTGGCAACAATGAATGATAATGAATGGAAGGGGAATTAGTATATAACCATGATGAATCCAATCCTTCCATGATATATTTATAGGTAAGAGGCTCGTTGGTATTGTATGCCAAACCTACTACATCTATTTTCAGTCGGGCTTGGGTATAACTAATTTTGTAATTCTCTTGCGGGTCTTGCTCTTTTTCTGCAATAGAAACATTGCTGATG
The DNA here is from genome assembly GCA_937925455.1 of uncultured Flavobacteriales bacterium. Lineage (GTDB taxonomy): Bacteria > Bacteroidota > Bacteroidia > CAIKAF01 > CAIKAF01 > BA4. Next base: position 1,347 of record CALEWF010000178.1, read on the forward strand.
TATATACGTGGAGAAAAGCTTCTTATTCTTAGATTTCTTTTTTCAATAATGGATAAACCATCTGAAGTACCTGCATATATTTTTTGATCAGTTATTAAAAGGCGATTGACTTCTTCTGATACAAGTCCTGATTCTGAACCTATTCGGAATAACTTAGGAGAACCATTTGGGTCAAACTGAATATAATTGATACCTTTTTTAGTAGCTATCCAAAGATCACCTTGAGAATCCTGAACAATATCGTTAATAAAATCAGACGTCAGTCCGTTATATGAATTTAAATGATAGACAATTCGGTTTTTTGAAATGACAAATAATCCATTACTAAAAGTAGAAATCCACATCAGTTGATGAATGGAATCTATCTGAATGTCACTAATCCATTGATTACCAAAAACGGAAGCCGGATATTTTAATATTGAATTATTATCTTGCAAAATATGAAGCCCCTGTTCATTGGAAAACCATATATGTCCCTGCCGGTTACATGCAACAGCATTGATTCGCCCCAATTTAAACTCTTTAATTTTTTGACCACCTGAATTAAATTGATATAATGCATGAGCCCCCCCAATCCACACATCGCCTCCAGGCCCTTCTGCCAATGCTTTTCCATAAATATAGTCTTTAATTCGTTTGAATTTATCATTTTCTTTAATTATCAACCCATCGTCTTTTAAAAACCAAACCGACTGGTTGGAGTGATTTAAAGATGCTGTAATTCTTGCGATATATTTTTTTTCAGTTTCCTTGAATACTTCATTAAAATTGTCTTCAGCCAACTCTAAAACATTCCCATCGTCAGCTCCTGCTAATATTTTTCCATTTTTATCATGAACTAATGCAGTAATATTGTTAGAAGAAGTTTCACTTTTTACGGTAATAGCATATGCAGGATTGTAAGGGATCATATAAAGACCCTGCCCTAAGGATGAAATCCAAAAATTTCCTTCAAAATCTTGTGTAATACAAGATACTTTAACATGATGAAGAAAACGTCTTTTTAAATAATAATTTCCCTCTGAACTTTTAGTCAGCAGGTAAATTCCATGGTTGGTTCCTGCCCATAAATTTTCCATTTCATCTTCATGTAGGCAAATTACCAAATCGTCTCCAAAGGTGGACTCCTCTGCCACCTTTTTAATTTCTCCTGTATGCGTATTTACTATAACACAAAAACCTAAGCCATAAAAAGCAATATTCCCACTTTTTAAAAGCACAGGCCTACGGGAATAATGATATTTTTTATTTATTCCATCCAAAAAAATAATTTTTGAACTATCATTATCAATCACATAAATCTTATTGCTTTCATAAGTTAAATACCATAATTTAAAGTTTTTGTCTTCGGCTATTCCCACTATTGGTGATTTATTATGTCTATCAAAAACATGAATTATGGAATCGTTTCTGGTTTGATACAGATTCCCTTCAAAAGTTCCAAACCAAATATCTCCATTTGATGCTGGATAAACAGAAATTACCTTCTCCTCAATTAGTTTAGGAATAGCTTTGTAGGAATATATCTTATTATTTTTAACATATCCTGGAATACCGCGAAGGGTAGTAAACCAAATTTTTCCGTTTCTGTCATCATAAATATTAAACACTTCATGATCGGGCAAACTGTCTCGAATAGTGAATGTACGGAAAGTATGGCCATCATACTTAGCCAATCCGGAGGAGCCAGTTACCCAAATAAATCCATACTGATCTGAATATACCCTGTATAGCAGGGTTGTTGGCAACCCATCATGAGGTGTGAAATTTCTGTATGGTACAAACTGAGAAAATGCAGTAGCAAAACATACTATCTGCAAAAACAAAGTTAGAAGTACCCGAAATTTCCTTGCATCAAATAACATACTATGCAAGGTAAAAAAATAATAATTATTCTTGATTATTTACCAGCAATTTAAACCCCTTTCCGTGAACATTTAAAATTTCGATACGTGGGTCTGCTTTTAGATACTTACGTAGTTTGGTAATATAAACATCCATGCTACGGGCATTAAAATATGAATCATCATGCCAAATGGTTTTTAAGGCGAAATTTCGGTCCATGGTTTTATTCATATTCAAGCATAGCAACCGGAGCAATTCTGATTCTTTAGAAGTGAGCTTTCTTTCTTCAGTATCGGATTTCAGAATCTGTTTTGTAGGGTCAAATATGAACTTGCCAATTATAAAGTTGCCTTCTTCATCATTTACCCCTGGAACCGATGAAGCCCTTTTTAACACGGCTTTTACTCTAAAGAGTAATTCTTCCATATTAAATGGTTTGGTGAGATAATCATCTGCTCCTGACTTAAAACCTTCGATTTTATCGTCGGGCAGTGATTTGGCTGTAAGGAAAATGATGGGAATATGTTTATCTGCTTGACGGATTTCCTTAGCCAGTGTAAACCCATCTTTTACCGGCAACATAATATCCAAAATGCACAAATCAAATTTCTGCTTGGCAAATGTATCAAACCCCTGCTGGCCATCTGTACAAAGCACGGTTTCAAAACCTTTTACATTTAAATAATCTTTAAGCAAACTACCCAAATTGGGTTCATCTTCTACCAGCAAAATTTTTGGCTTAACTTCTTCCATATAATTATTGGTTTATTATTTCAAATGTAATGAATTGTTTGATTGTTGCTTCAGTGGTAATTTTACAATAAAAGTACTTCCCTCTCCTAATTGACTTTTTACTTCAATGGTGCCATGGTGCCGCTCTACAATGGATTTTACATAACTTAATCCCAATCCAAAACCTTTTACATTATGCACATTTCCGGTAGGCACCCGATATAGCTTTTCAAAAATCCGCTTCTGGTCATCTTTACTAATACCTATTCCATTATCACGAATTTCTAAAATAATATGTTGGTCTTGATTTCTTGTAGAAATTTCGATAAATGGCTGATTGGGCTGAGAATATTTAATTCCGTTATCTATTAAATTAAAAATTAAATTCGTAATCATTACTTCATCAGCCTCTATCTCATGATCTTTAGCATCCAGACGCTTAATAATTTTTACCCCCCGGGTTTGAGCCTGCATACTAAGGCTAGCTATGGCTTTATCAATCCGAGCATGCAAATCTACCTGTTTAATTTTAAGACGAAAACCCTCTTTTTCAAAAACAGCACTTTGAAGTACATTTTCCACCAAAAGGGCCAGTCGGTTATTCTCTTCGCTGATCATATTTACATATTTATCTTTCAGGGAAGAATTCATTAAATCTGGATCATTCATGGCCTGGCATGCCAAAGAAATGGTAGATATAGGTGTTTTTAATTCATGTGTAATATTATTTATCAAGTCATTCTTAATTTCTGACAATTTCTTTTGACGGTATATGGTATTTATAGTATAAGAAAAAGAAAAAATGATAATTAGAATTAAGAATGTAGATGCGGCCAAAAGAAAAAGCAGATTTCGTAAAATAAACTGCGTTTTATGTGGAAAAAATAATACTAAGTAGTGCTGGTTATTAAATGGATTGATGGAAAGTGGTATGCGATATTCTGAATGAGTAAGCTTTTTTACGCGATTGGAGCTTGTATAAGTGAGTTTATCCAAAAAAATATCATAAATTCCAAAATTATATCCGGTATTGATTCCTTGTTCAGCTAACTTTAATCCGATGATAGAATCAAGCGCTAAGGTATCGGGGTCGGAGGGAGTCATGGAAATATATCCACTGAGCATTTCTTTAAAAAATTCTCCAAAAAAAGCCCCATTTGCCGAAAGCAGTTGATACGCTTCATCCACATTTTCAAGAAAAGTTGCCGTATCACCGCTTATTTCCGGGAGGAAATATTCAAAATTTTCATGGACATCCACGCCAAACGGGTCAATGATGGAATGATGATCCCTAGTAGGTCCACCAGAATTAAACCAAATCTTTCCCTGTCCTTTGCCAGGACGCTGAATATTGATTGCAATATCTTGATTATATTTTATCCCCTTCTTTTTCTTTTTTTTCAAAGAATCTAAATGTTGCTGCATTTGCTTTTCCACCTGTTTCCAGTTAAACAGCTTATTCATTTCACGCTCAATGCGCATTTTTTCATAGTCATACACTGCATTGGTCATGGCTTCGTAAACCGCTTGCTCAAATAGTTGTTCCCGTTGTTCCACGGCACCACGAATCCAATAAATCTGAATTCCAATGAGCCCGGTCATAGCCAGGAACATTAATACGATAATTAGACGGATGAGCCGTGGATTCATAAATTCTAATTATTACAAAGGTAGCATCCGCCACTATGTAATAAAAATCAGGTTAACATAATTTAATAGCAAGCGATTAGCTTTGCTTTTTTAGGTGTTCAATACGCTTTGAAATCTCATCCGCTTCGGCATATTTGGCATCAGAAGCCATGCGATTGGAGGTTGAAAGTTTATATGCTTCTTCCATCAGGCGATAATATTTTTCCTGAAGCTTCTCTATTTCTGATTTCTTTTTGTTAAAAAATGGAAACATAGTAAAGAATAGGGGGTGACGCTGTCAAAATGAGGATATTACTGCGACTACCAATCCGTCCAAGAAACTGATGAGTGGGCTGCATAATAACATACACTATACCCAGTGTATTTATCAGAGGTCCCAATTCTTTTTCGACATCCTGTTGGTGCAAAATCCAAATGTTAGGTCATAACTCAGATATAGTCCCTCCAAAAGTATTCGTGCTCCTATGTACTTTTTACGTTGCTTTTCTTACTACACAGTATATATACTGCAAATTAGTTAGAGCAGGATGATGAAA
>CALEWF010000179.1 GCA_937925455.1 uncultured Flavobacteriales bacterium
CAGCGTGTGAATCCGTACCTACGAGGTGGAAAAACACGCGACATCCCCTCTAAATGTTATTAAGTCCGGTTTATGCATTAGAAATTTTTTGTAAACATCCAGAAAAACAAAAAGGTTTGTATCCACTGTTACATAAAATTCTAACCACAAAGCACACAAAGAAAAAGTTATGACAGAAATGACCGCACGCTGTGTTCTTTGTGTAAAATTTTGTGCTCTTTGTGGTAAAAATCATTTAACCCGAATAGTAAACAAATTTTTTAACCACAAAGAACACAGAGATACACGGAAAACACAAAGAAAATGAAAGTAAAAACATACGGTATTCTTCTGTGCTATCTGTGGTTATAATTTTTCTATAACAGTGGCTGCATAGACGCTTTGTCTTACCGCGGATACTCTGCATAATTTCTCATACATAAACTGGGTTAAAATGAAGTAGAAAAAATGGCAATAAGTATCTAAACCGATGCTATTACCAAATAAACAGTATAACCTATGTACGCCAAGGTAAACAAAGCTCCTTCCGTCCGGTTAATTTTTGATTTTTGGCCGGTAAACATAAAGCCAAATAATAACAAGCTGGCACCAATGCAAATCACTAAATCGGTATTCATGGCAGGATTAAATGGCAACGGCGAGATAGTAGCCGAGGATCCCAAAATAAAAAAGATATTGAAAATATTTGAGCCCACCACATTGCCCATGGCAATGTCTGAATTCTTTTTTAAAGCAGCCACTACCGAGGTAGCTAATTCCGGTACAGAAGTTCCTACCGCAACTACGGTTAATCCAATTACCGCTTCGCTGATGCCTAACTCTCTGGCTATATCTACAGCCCCTGTTACCAACAATTTGCCCCCGCCTATTAAAGCCACAATTCCAATGACTAACAAAAATAAAGACTTCCATACAGGAAAAATCCTTACCACCAGTTGCTCCGTTTCGGTTGAATTTTTAGAAGTCTCAAACGAATAATAAATGAAAATTAGAAAAAAACAGAGCAGAATTAATCCATCAATACGAGATACGTAAGATGCCGAAGCTCCATCAATTAAAAAATCATTGGCCATAAAAAACAACACCAGGGCTGCCAGCAAAGTAAAGGGAATTTCTTTCCACACCGTACTGTGCTGCACGGTAATAGGATATACCATGGCTGATACCCCGAGAATCAATAAAATATTTACTATATTCGAACCTACTACATTGCCAATGGCGATATCGGTATTGCCATGAAGTGATGAAATAAAACTTACCACAAATTCAGGCATGGAGGTTCCCAACGCCACCACGGTAAGGCCAATCACTAAATTCGATATCTTCATCTTTTTAGCCAGAGAAGAAGCACCATCCACCAACCAGTTGGCACCATATACCGTAAGCACAAATCCTCCTAATAATAAAAGCAGGGTAATTAACATGGCTAATTAAAACTCCTCAAAAGTAATGGATAATTATTCGATTATTACACCTTTATTGCCTAACGTAGGAATGTTTACAAAGTTTTCGTAACGAATGGAATCGGGTGGAAAAATAAATTTCTTGTCATAAATTTCGGCCCGCTTATAAAAACTAACCCAATACTCGTTACTCAGTACAAATAAATCTTCCATGATGGGTTCAATTTTAACAAATCCTCCGGCGGGCACTTCTTCGATAAAATGACGCAACACCGATGATTCGCGTTTTTCATCGTTAATAACACCATATCCGCGGGAAGTAACTAAAATTCCATAAATTTTTTCATTGCCTAAATTCAGCAAATACACATTCCACACCAATTCATCATCTTCACCGGCTTCCTGAATCACGGCAATGGCAATATCTTTTACCTCGGGTTGTTTTATATCCTTCAACATATTACTGCAGGTATTTTGCTACGATTGGCATCCTACGGCCCATTCCAAATGCCTTGTCAGAAACCCGAAGAATAGGTGGCGTTTGATGCCGTTTGTATTCGTTCATATTTACCATTTTCAACACGCGGTCCACTATGGCTGCTTCAAAGCCCATCTGCTTTAATTCAGCGGGACCTTTTCGCATTTCAATATATTGAAATAATATCTTATCTAATATATCATATTCTGGCAACGAATCCGTATCTTTTTGATTCTCCCTTAACTCGGCCGAAGGAGGTTTTACAATGGTATGCACGGGAATGACTTCCCAATTTCGGTTGATGTAATGAGCCAACTCATACACCTGTGTTTTATACACATCACCCAATACCGATAATCCGCCACACATATCACCATACAGAGTTCCATACCCTACGGCAGCTTCGCTTTTGTTGGACGTATTAAGTAATACATGACCAAATTTATTGCTTAACGCCATCAAGGTAACAGCTCGGCACCGAGCCTGAATATTTTCTTCGGTTACATCAAAAGGCCTGCCTTCAAACAACGGCTGCAAACCCTGCAAAAAACTTTGATAAAATTCACTGATGGAAACGATGTTATATCGAATACCCAAATTCTTTGCCAGTTGCACCGCATCGCCTATCGAGTGTTGCGAAGAAAAAGGGGAAGGCATCATTACACCCCATACATTTTCTTTGCCCAATGCTTCTACGGCCAATACACAAGTAACGGCAGAGTCTATACCTCCTGACAATCCAAGTATCGCATTTTTAAACCCTAATTTTTGAAAGTAATCGCGTATGCCAAGTACCAATGCATCATGAATTAACGACACAGCCTCCGGTTCATTCACGGGATGATTGGCTTTTAACTGCTGCATGTTTACAATCCGAACTTCTTCTTTAAAAAAAGGAAGTAGCTCACAGCAATCACCGCCGGCATTAAATACCATCGAACCTCCATCAAAAATCAATTCGGTTTGTGCCCCTACATGATTTACATACACCATGGGACACCGGTATTTCTTTGTATTCCATCGCATCATTTCCACCCGTTTGCGATGCTGGGTGTGTGAAAAGGGAGAGGCCGAAAGATTAATGATATATTCTGGATTTTCTTTGATTAATTCATCCAGCGGATGCACGGTGTACATCGGGTCATCGGCTATATCCCAGGAATCTTCGCAAATCACAACGGCTATTTTTTTGCCATTTACTTCTACACACTCAAAGGCTTTATTGGGTTCAAAGTACCGATATTCATCAAATACATCGTAGGTAGGAAGCAGGGTTTTATGAATAACATGCTTCACTTTCCCTTCGCCCAGTAAATACGCTGAATTAAACAAGTTTTTCCCACATAATTGAGGGTTTACTGAGGGCGCCCCTACCAATGCATGAATGGATGTACAGGCTTTCGCTACTTGCTGAACAGCTTGCTGTACCCGCTCTAAAAAATCGGCAAACTCCAAAAAATCACGCGGAGGATAGCCGGTAATGCATAATTCCGGGAATACTATCAGCTCAGCCCCGCCCAATTGTGCTTGATGAATAGCATCTAACATTTTAGCAGTATTCTGCTCAAAATGGCCAATGTGAAAATCCAACTGTGCCAGCGCCACATTCATATTGCGAAGGTAGTTATTTATTAGCCAAGGTTACGCCTGTTAGAATGATTAAAATACCAACTAAATAATGGATTGTAATATCTTCACCCAGAAATATGCCCCAACTGATGGCAAACATGGGCACCAGATAAGTTACTGATGCCGCAAACAATACGGTGGTATGTTTGATAAGAAAATTAAAAATCAGCACTGCAAGCGAAGTGCCAACTACTCCTAATGTAATTACATAGAACAGGTTTTCTAAATGCATAGCAGAAGTCATGGCTTTTTGAGGAACACCACTCATTAATAAATAAACCAAACTGGGTGGACCAATAAAACTCAGCGCCCCGGCTGTTACCATCAATGCCGGCAAATCTTTTAAATGCGTTTTGATAATATTGGTAGAAAAAGCATAACACACCGATGCTACCAAAGGTAAAATGGCATATACATAATTATTCCCCTGCCCCACTCCTTTATTAAATACCAGCAAATAAATCGTTCCGGCCAGTCCGATGATGATGCCTATCGCTGCCGACCGTTTAAATGCCAACGAAAAAAACATCCACCCCACAATCAAGGTAAAAATAGGAGCCGTAGCATTCAAAATTCCAGCTAATGAACTATCAATATGGGTTTGAGCCGTAGCAAACAATAAAGCAGGGATGCCGTTACCTAATATCCCTGCCCAAAAAAGATACAGATAACGATCACGAGGTATCAGCTTATATTTTGGAAGCATAAATGGAAATAAAAACAAAAAACTCGAACTAATCCGAATAACTGCCACCTCAATCGGCTCATACGAACGTAAGCCTTGCTTCATCAAAATAAAACTGCTTCCCCAGGTAAGCCCCAGTAACAACAACGTGATAAACTGCCAGGGTTTCTTCGATAAATCAATTAACATATATTATTGGGAGGATATGTAATTTTATGGCACAAAGATTCACAGAATATGTGTAACAAACGAATATTGTCTCTGTTTTTAATAATGCTACTTATTTTAGCGGGCTGTGGTAACAAAAAAACAAAAAATCAAAACCTCTCTACTCTTCGTATTACTCTCAGCGGTCTCGATGGGCAGGGTCTATCCGAAGATTTTATTCGAAAAACACTGAACGAGTTGCCGGGCATTGAAAAAATAAACTTTGATTACCTGTTCGACTGCCTCTATGTAACCTACGATTCCACCAAATCTTCCCAAGCTTCCATTATTCAGGCCATTCAATCCATCCAAGCCGATAAATACAAAATTTTAGAAATTGAATCAGCCGTTTCGCCCCAAAATCCCAAACTTCCACCACCACCACAAGAACAAGAAATTGGCGATGATGTAAACATTTACAAAAACAATGTGTAAGGCTTAAAACCGAATCCGAATCCGTACCCCAAAATGGTCTGATAAGTCCTGATGCTTCTTATGCCATCGGGCTAAAGGCCGCACTACTTCCCGATAAACAAACCTGGGTTGCACCCCATTGCCTTTGTATAAAATATAATCTATCACTTCCTTTTCATTAGAATTTCGCGGACACATATCATTCAACTCATGGTCACTGGTATATTGCAATTCACCAGTTAACGGCCCATCTTCTGCCTGCAAAATGTTGAGCATTTTAGGGTACAAATCCCGGTCGTTTTTGGCCGTATTAAAATCCCCACACACAAGTTGCGGCACACCATAATTTTGATGCGCCCTCAGCAATCCGGCCAATTCCTGGTATTGGCTCAGCTTTATTTCACGCGGACCGCCAGCTTCTAAATGAGTACCAAGAATTTGCACCAACTTCCCATGCCAATTAATTTCCACCAACAACGCCCCTTTTCGTGCAAAACAATCTTCTTTTTCGCAGTCTTTAAAATCCACTGTACCCCGTTCCCTCAAAGGCATCTTGCTTACTATCAATACCCCACTACTTATTTTAAAAACCCCTTTTTTATTAGCTGGACCAATGTGATACGGATATTTTTCCTTCAGTAATTTCAGCAACCTGCGATTTGCCACATTATCAAACGCCTCTTGAAACACAATCACATCGGCTGAATCATTGAGTAAATACTCAGCAATATACGGCACCCGCTTCAAAGGCCGGTGGCCAATATGTGCCAGCACCCGGGGCAAAAACTTAATGTTCCAGCTCAATACGTTCAACTCCTGCGTCATCCCCACCATCGGCAGCAATATTAACCAACCTATTATCCACTGTTTTTTCATGATTGTTTCTTTTCTCTGTATTAGGGCGGCCCCTTCGGGACGGGTGCTTCGTTATAGCTCGCTTGCCTCAGCGGCAGCTACATCGGCTGCGGTGTCCGCCTTTCATGGCGGCCTCCTCGCCGGGTAGCTGCTTCGCTTCGGCAGCGCTCGCTGCCACTTCGCCCCCTGCCGCATAAAATTACTACTTTCGGCCTAAAATCATGCGTCATGGAAACCTTTCAGCCTTATTTAGCCGGAAATTTTATACAAACTTCACACAGCCACACCATCTTCAATCCTCATACCGGTCAGCCGGTAGCCCAAACCTGGCTTTGCGGCGAAGAAGAAATTGAAACAGCCATCCAACTCGGCCTGGAAGCCGAATCAACCATGGCTTCTTTTCCAGCTTGGAAACGTTATGAAGCGCTTCGCTATATCTCTGATGAACTCATAAAAAACAAAGCATACCATGCCGACCTGCTGGCACGCGAAGCAGCCAAACCCCTTCGTTATGCAACCACTGAAATTGAACGGGCAGCCCAAACTCTTCTTGCGGCTGCAGAAGAAAGCAAACGCATCCAGGGCGAGGTCATTCGCCTCGATTGGACGCCTAACGGACTGGGCAAAGAAGGAATTGTAAAAAAATTTCCGATAGGGTTAATCTCCGGTATCAGTCCGTTTAACTTTCCGCTTAACCTGGCTGTTCACAAAATTGCTCCTGCCATTGCTTCAGGCAATCCTATCATCCTCAAGCCGGCTTCTTCCACCCCGCTCTCTACCTTGGCACTGGCTCGTATCATCCATCAAACTGATTTGCCCAAAGGCGCTGTTTCCATCTTACCGGCATCGCGTTCGGCCGGAAACAAACTGGTAACAGACGACCGCATCAAATTACTTTCATTCACCGGCTCTGACAATGTAGGCTGGGAAATGAAAAAGCATTGCGGCAAAAAGAAAACCATACTTGAGTTAGGAGGCAATGCTGGCGTCATTATTTCATCTTCTGCCGATATTCACGCCATTATGGATACCTGCATTCAAGGAGCTTTTGCCTATGCCGGCCAAATTTGCATTCATGCCCAGCGTTTTTTTGTTCATACCTCGCTTTACAATGCATTTGTGGATGCAATGAAACGACGAGCCGAACAAATTCGTATCGGCGCTCCGGAACTTACAGAAACCGAATTTTCTGCCATGATTGACGAAAATAATGCACATCGAGTAGAAAGCTGGATTAGTGAAGCGGTATCTTCTGGCGCAGAGGTAATATACGGAGCAAAACGCAATCAAAATCTGGTTTACCCTACCATCCTCATTCACACCCATCCCTCTATGAAAGTCAACGCAGAAGAAATATTTGGCCCTGTAATTACCATCGAGCCATTCAACGAATTTTCCGAAGCTATTCAAAAAATCAATCAAAGCAAGTTTGGATTACAAGCCGGCGTTTTCACTCAACGCATAGATGAAATGAATCAAGCCTTTGAACATATTCATGCCGGAGGTATTATTCTTAATAATGTTCCTACTTTACGTTTTGACCACATGCCTTATGGCGGAGTAAAAGATTCAGGCTTGGGCCGTGAAGGCGTAAAATACGCCATGGAAGATATGCTAGAAATAAAAATTCTGGTGAAGTAAAATAATACCCCACCAGAATTTTGCTTTTACCCCCACCACGATATTTTTTTTTACCGAATTAGGTTTACCTGACCTATCAATTCATGGTATTCTCCATTGTAAAATTTAGCCTCTATGCGATAATTGTAAACATCTTGCTTCGCTTGAGCCCCTTTATGATACCCATCCCAACCTTGATGAATATTATCGGTTTCAAATACCTTATCTCCCCAACGATTAAAAATTGCCATTCTATATTCTTTGCAGCTTCTGGATACTGCATTAAAGGTTTCGTTTATTCCATCGCCATTGGGGCTAAACGTATTCGGAACATACAAGGTGTACATAACATTTACTTTACTGCTTGCCACTTCAGTACATCCATTTTGGTCAACTACCAACAATACATATTCAGTGGTTATTAAAGGCGATGCAACCGGATTTAAACAAGTGCTACAATCTAACCAGTCTGCTGGACTCCACAAGTAAGTAAAACCACCTGCGCCACCACTTACATTGGCATTCAATGTTACTTCATCTCCCACATATATTGTATATTCCTCTTCCATTCCATCTATCACTATTGCATCAGGGCTATGTATCGTATAAGTTCCACTTATATTACACATGTTGGCATCAAATACCGTTATTGTGTAAGTTCCAGCTCCTACTTGAGTTAAATCTTCTTGCATCGAACCATTACTCCAAACATATTGATAGGGTGCTACTCCTCCATTTACCGTAACTTCAATGTATCCATTAGATAATCCATAACATACCAAATCTTTAACATTTGCTTCAATTTGAAGCACCGGTGGTTCTGTCAAAGTATAACTTGCATTCAATATACATCCTTGATTATCCGTAATTGTAACATCATAAGTACCTGGTGTTAGTAAATAAATATCTTCATCAGATGAACCATTACTCCAGCTATAGGTATATGGCCAGGTACCTCCCATCGTAATTAAGTCTATTGATCCATTAGCCATACCGTTACAGGTGGGATTGGTGGTTGTAGCTGATGATATGGTTAAAGGACCAAGTGGTTGGCTCACACTCACCATAGCATCATCCACACAACCATTAATATCTATTACCTGAATATAATAATTACCAGCTGTTAAGCCTCCAAAATTGGGTCCTCCAGGATTGCCATTGATCGTCCAAATATAAGGTGCTGTTCCTCCACTGGTATTGGTGTTAATGCTTCCATCATTACCGCCAAAGCAGTTTACATCATCTACCATAGTTACAGTCAAACTTAAAGCTGCCGCAGGCTGACCAATATTTACTAATTCATTATCCACACATCCATTATTATCAGTTACCTGAATATTATAGGCTCCGGCTGTTAATCCTCCAAAGTTGGGCCCGCCAGGGTTGCCGTTAATTGTCCAACTATAGGGAGCAGTTCCTCCGATTGTGTTGGTATTGATGCTTCCGTCATTACCTCCAAAACAATTTACATTATCTACCATGGTTACTGTCAAATCTAATGCTGCCGCAGGCTGACCAATATTTACTATTTCATTATCCACACATCCATTATTATCAGTTACCTGAATATTATAGGCTCCGGCTGTTAATCCTCCAAAGTTTGGTCCGCCCGGGTTGCCGTTGATGGTCCAGTTGTAGGGGGCTGTTCCTCCGCTGGTATTGGTATTGATACTACCATCATTCCCACCGAAACAGTTTACATCATCCACCATGGTTACCGTTAAATCGAGGGCTGCAGCCGGTTGTCCTACATTTACTAACTCAACATCTGTACACCCGTTGTTATCAGTGGCTTGAATGGTATAGATTCCGGCGATTAAGCCTGTATAATTGGGTCCGCCCGGATTACCATTAATTGTCCAACTATAGGGAGCAGTTCCTCCGATTGTGTTGGTATTGATGCTTCCGTCATTACCTCCAAAACAATTTACATTATCTACCATGGTTACT
>CALEWF010000180.1 GCA_937925455.1 uncultured Flavobacteriales bacterium
ATGCCATGTGTGGCTGAGCCCCGAGGACTTGCAACGGACAGCCGCATAAAGCAGCCTCATATAAATTCATAAAAACCGTTAAGATTTTCTTATATTAAGAAAATGATTTTTTGATACTTTTTATGTAGATGAACTTAAATTTGAATAGCTTGTATTTAAAAACTGCTTATAAGTGTTCATTTGAAATTTCTCTTATTGACAAGTTTGGGTTCATTTTTAAACTACATTTGAATACTAGTTCATGGTTATGAAACCAGCCTTTTTTATTGGTTTGATAGGTTATGCTTTTTCTTTTTTTGCCCAGCCACCCAAAAATTTGTTGATATTGGGCGATTCTCACATGATGGGATATTTTGGCGAATATTTTCATCGAAGACTACATGAAACCGGCAAGTATGATATTTTATCCATTGGTATTGGAGGAGCAGGCACCAAGCATTATACGTTACGATTGACTAATTTTTGTTGTGGTTATAAAGTACGTATCACCTGCTGTAATGATAAGATTTGTCAGCAATGTACTATTCCTGTTTTTGAACGGGCTGATGTTGCTACACAAAAACCTATATTGCTAAATGTGGGCAGTAAACTAATTCAGTTGCTTCATTTTTGGCAACCGGACGCTGTTATCATTGCGCTTGGTTCTAATTATACCAATGCTCATCAGGAGTTGCTTGGTATATTACATTCTTTTAATCCTAATATGCCTTATGTATGGGTAGGTCCTTTTAGACGCATGAATGTAGCTGCCCGATATCAAGCCATAGAAAAAGGAATGGCGGCATATCCCAATGGATTTTTGGTTCGTTCAGACGATATTGTTGGTCATGATACACTTACTTCGGCTCATTTTACCGCAAAAACATCTAAAACCTGGGCATACGAAGTCGTTAATAGGTTGGAGCCATTTCTGCAAAAAAAACTGTTTGATACTGCAAGGCAATAATTTTTTGATTTTAAATCAACAACTATCAATTTCAGGGTAATAGCATGTATTTTTGTTACAAAGAAATAAAATCAGTTGCCACAGTATATTCAATTGTTTAAAGGACCTGATACCCTCAATCAGCTTCCGGTAAGTGTAGATATTACACAGCCTAAGGTATGGACTGTTGATTCTTCCTGGGAGTTACCTCATTCATCCTGGGTGTACTTTGATTTGGATTCGGCAATTCAACGGACGGCTTTTAATCCTATCAATCAATCAGCCGATACTTCAGTGATACGCTTGGTACCTTCTATTTTTGAAAAAAGCAAATGGAAAGCTACATGGGGTGAGCCGTTAGTTGTGGAACAAAATAATCTACTTTCTTATTTTTTGGGCACATTAGTAATAATATCATTAGTACTAATCGTACTTATCAAGTTAAATTCAGCTTCCAAAATTTCACAACTTATTAGAAGTAGTTTTCGACCGAAAAATTTTCGAAGGTTTATTGAAGAGTATCAGCCGGGTTGGATGCCACCAGTTTTTAGGGCATACCTTCTTTCTTTGATAATTATTTCTGGAGTTATTATATCTCAAGTGTTTCCATTGCTTCGCTTTTCTTATGGCGTGAAAATTGGTGTTTCAATCGCATTGATTTTATTGATTGTATTAATCCCACTTCTACGTTCATTCATTATAGCAGTTTGGGGCTGGATATTTTCTACACGCCAACTGGCCATGTTTCATGTGCAATTTTCATA
The DNA here is from genome assembly GCA_937925455.1 of uncultured Flavobacteriales bacterium. Classification (GTDB taxonomy): domain Bacteria; phylum Bacteroidota; class Bacteroidia; order CAIKAF01; family CAIKAF01; genus BA4. Next base: position 1,690 of record CALEWF010000180.1, read on the forward strand.
TGTTACCCAGCTATTTGCAGCGGCTTTTTTAACTCCGTTTTTTTTAAATGATGCCTTAAAACTTGGTATAGAATCTTCTTTGTACCCAATAATAATTGGTGTAGGATTAGGTGGAATTTGGATATATCAGTTGGTAAGAATATGGATGCAGGGGAGTGGCTCCAGTTTATTTTCTGTTTTTTACTTATTTGTTTATCTTTGCACCCTCGAAATTGTTCCGCTTTTACTCATTATCAGACTAATAAATCTGTTGGTTAAAGTTGAATAATTTCAGGTCCAAAAACTAAGAGAATGAAAATCAAAAATGTGCTCGTCAGTCAGCCCCGGCCTGAATCTGAAAAATCACCCTATTTTGATATAGCACGCAATTATAAAGTAAATCTCGAATTTAAACAGTTTATTAAGGTTGAAGGATTGTCAGCCATAGAATTTAGAAAACAACGAATTGACCTTTCTCAATATAGCTGTATAATTCTAAACAGTCGGAATGCAGTAGATCATTATTTTCGTATTGCCAATGAATTACGTTACACGGTGCCGGAAAAAAATAAATATTTCTGTTTAACGGAAGCCGTTGCGTTGTATTTACAGAAGTACATTGTTTACCGTAAACGTAAAATATTTTTTGCCCAGCAAAGTATTGAGGAGTTGGCAGAACCCATCCGGAAAAATAAAGATGAAAAATTTCTGTTCCCTTGCTCTGATAGGCATACCGATAAAATCACGGAATTCCTGGATTTAAATAAAATTAATTACACCAAAGGGATATTTTATAAAACCGTAAGTAGCGATATGACCAGTGTGAAGATCAAGGATTTTGACCTTATCTTGTTCTTCAGTCCGCACGGTGTACAATCGTTATTTGATAACTTCCCCGATTATCAGCAAGGAGAACAAAAAATCGGGGTATTTGGCGTTATTACTTACCAGGCAGCTATTTCCAAAGGGCTTCGGGTAGATCTTGTAGCTCCTATGCCTCATGCCCCATCCATGACAATGGCTTTGGAATGGTTTATTAGAGAAACCAATAAAAACGGCGAATCCCCCAAGCCATACATACCGGTTATACCTACAGAAACGAAAAAAGAACCGGTAATCATTGATAAACCTAAATCAAAATCAAAGGCAAAACTGGAAGAAAAAGTAGAAATGGGGGAATTGAATACAACAGCAACAGCACCAGCTAATACGGAGCTTTCAAAAACTGAAACTTCTAAACCGGCTAAGAAAAAAGCTTCTACAAAAACTTCAGCTACGACTGCTAAATCTAAACCTAAAACAACTTCAAAATCAAAAAAATCAGTTGAAAAACCAACGAAGACGATAAAAAAAACGAAGGCTGCTGCAAAAACAACCCCAAAGGCTAAGCCGGTAGTGAAAAAGAAAACAGCTTCTAAAGCCGCACCTAAAAAGAAAACGGCAAAAAAGTCGGTTTCTTCTAATAAAAAAACAACAACAGCCAAAAAAGGCACAGCAAAGAAAACCGTAAAAAAGGCGGCACAAAAGAAAAAATAATCCTTGAGCAAGCAATATGGGTTACCGGCCTCCATGCGGCTAAAGCATAAAAAAGCCATTGAAAATCTGTATGCTTATGGATTTACCATGCTTCAATTTCCGATACTTGTAAAGTTTTACTTGGCTGAACGGAAAAATGATGAGCCAGTGGTAGTGATGTTTACTGCTTCAAAAAAAAAGTTATCATCAGCTCCTGCCCGAAACAGGGTAAAAAGGCAGTTGAGGGAAGTTTTTCGTCTGTCAAGGCCTACCTTCAATCTTTGGCCAATACCTTCCAATAAGCAATTACACCTCTCAATTATTTATGTGCATCATGAGCTATTGCCTACTGCTGATATCAATCAAGCCTGGCAGCAACTTTTAAAACGAATCGAGGAACAATTAGTTAATGAGTGGCATGAGAATGAAAAAAAATTTTAATGAATCATTTTGTATTTTCATAACAAATATTTTCTACGTACGTTAGATTTGAAAATCTATCTGGATATGCAAAATTTTGTAAAAAGATACAGACCTTTTCTCTTAGGCCTTACTTTAGGGGTCATTAGCGTAGTTTCAGTTAGTTACGACCATTATTTTGAAGTATCAAAAAACCTAGAAATTTTTTCCACCTTATTCAAAGAGCTCGATATTTATTATGTAGATGAAATAAAGCCCGGAGAATTGACTCAAACCGGTATTGATGCCATGTTGAAATCGTTAGACCCTTATACCACGTTTATTCCCGAATCAGAAATTGAAGACCATCGCCTTTCTACTACCGGTCAGTATGGTGGTATTGGAGCCGTAGTAAGAAAAAAAGGAGATTATATTGTGGTAGCAGAACCTTATGAAGGATATCCTGCCCAAAAAGCAGGAATTATGGCCGGTGATATAATTATTGAAGTAAACGGACAATCAACCAAAGGAAAAAGCACCGATGATGTGGTGAAGATACTTCGCGGAGCACCTAATTCAACGGCTACTTTAGTTATTCAACGCGAAGGGACACAAGGTAATCTGAAGTTTGAAGTAACCAGAGAAGAGATTAAAATCAAAAATGTACCTTACTATGGAATGGTAGATGATAAAATTGGGTATATAAAGCTTCGCGGATTTACCCATAATGCCGGAAATGATGTAAAAGCAGCTTTACAGGATCTGAAGAAAAATAACGAATTGGAAGGTGTTATTCTAGACCTGAGAGGCAACCCCGGTGGATTGCTTCGTGAAGCTATCAATGTGGTGAATGTATTTGTGGACCGAAATCAATTGGTAGTTAGTACCAAAGGGAAAGTGGAAGAATGGAATAAAAGCTATAAAACCTTGAATGCTGCCGTTGATGCCAACATTCCTTTGGCAGTTTTGGTAAATCGAGGCTCAGCATCTGCGTCTGAAATTGTTTCCGGTACCATTCAAGATTTAGATAGAGGAGTGGTGATTGGTCAGCGCACCTTCGGAAAAGGATTGGTACAATCAACTCGGCCACTGGTTTATAACACACAATTAAAAGTAACTACTTCTAAATATTACATCCCCAGCGGTCGCTGTATTCAGGCATTAGATTATTCCAATAAAAAAGCAGATGGTAGTGCTGGTACTATTCCTGATTCCTTACGTAGTAAATTCAAAACTAAAAACGGAAGAATCGTATATGATGGCGGAGGTATTTATCCGGATATTCCCATAAAACCACGTAAGTATAGCAACGTGCTGAAAAGTTTACTAAGTAACAATCATATTTTTGATTATGCTACGAGCTATCGGGTAAAATATGCTTCCATCCCTGATGCTAAAACATTTAAGGTAGATCAAGCAGAGTATGATTTATTTTTAGAATTTTTGAAAGATAAGAGCTACGAATACACCACCCAAAGTGAAAAACTACTCGAAGAGTTTCAGAAAACCGCTCAAAAAGAAAAATATTTTGAATCCAT
>CALEWF010000181.1 GCA_937925455.1 uncultured Flavobacteriales bacterium
CCCCGATGCCCTGTGTGGCTGAGCCCCGAGGACTTGCAACGGACAGCCGCACAAAGCAGCCTATTTGTTCTTATTAAATTCTTAATCATCTGGCTAATTTTTAGTCTATTAAAAATCTCAAAAAGAAGCCTGACAATTTGTCACCACCCACAAAATTCCCTACTTTTGCCTAAGAAAAAAAATAAGCATGTTTGATATAGAAAAAAAAGAAATAAAGGAAGAACTGCAGGGAAAACCTACGGTGCTGGCTCAAACCGGCGAGGGGTTAGGAAAAAAAGTATTTATAGAAAGCTACGGTTGCCAAATGAACTTTTCTGATAGTGAGATTGTGGCTTCGATCATGCATGAAAACGGATATCGCACTACCGCCAATATTTACGAAACCGATGTAATTTTTATAAATACGTGTGCCATACGAGAAAATGCTGAACAACGTGTACGGCAACGTTTAAAGGAATTCAAATCATTAAAAAAACACAAGCCCAATTTAGTGGTAGGTGTGCTGGGCTGCATGGCTGAGCGATTAAAAGAAAAGTTTCTGGAAGAAGAGAAATTAGTAGATATTGTGGTAGGCCCGGATGCTTACCGCTCGTTGCCCGACTTAGTAAGCCAGGTGGAAGATGGGCAAAAGGCTGTAAATGTTTTATTATCGTTAGAAGAAACGTATGCTGACATCAATCCGGTACGACTGGGAGGTAACGGCATTAGTGCATTTATTTCGATCATGCGGGGATGTGATAACATGTGTTCGTTTTGCGTAGTACCTTTCACCCGTGGGCGTGAACGTAGCCGAAATCCGGAGACTATTGTGCAAGAGGCAAAAGAACTATATGAAGCTGGATATCGCGAAGTTACTTTGCTGGGACAAAACGTAGATTCTTACTTATGGTTTGGCGGAGGACCCAAAAAGGAATTTAAAAACCTGAGTGAAGAAGAGAAAAAAAACAGCGTGAACTTTGCTCAACTGATCAGCCGGGTAGCATCCATAAGTAAAGATTTGCGGATACGTTATACTACCAGCAATCCGAGAGACATGACCGATGAAGTGCTTGAGGTGATGGCAGCTTATCCCAATATTTGCAGATATATTCATTTGCCGGTACAGTCGGGAAACACGGCTGTATTAGAACGTATGAATCGCGGATATAGCCGTGAAGAATACATGGATAGGATTCATGCCATTAAAAAATACTTGCCTGATTGTGCCATCAGTACCGATATCATTACCGGCTTTTGTGGAGAAACCGAAGAAGAACATGCTGATACCATTAGCCTGATGAAAGAAGTGGGATTTGATTATGCTTACATGTTTAAATATTCTGAGCGTCCTAACACCTTAGCACAACGCAAATATAAAGACGATGTGCCCGATGAAGTAAAAGGAAGAAGATTGCAGGAAGTGATAGAACTTCAAACCCAACTATCATTAGAAAGTAATAAACGCGATATAGGAAAAATATTTGAGGTGTTGGTAGAAGGACCTTCGAAAAAAAATGAAGCTGAATATTATGGCAGAAATAGTCAAAATAAAGTAATTGTATTTCCAAAAGAGAATGTAAAACCCGGCAATTACGTATCAGTAAGAGTGAATGATTGTACTTCGGCCACGTTAATCGGAGAAATTGTAAGATAAAAGTAAAACGCATTGTAAATGTATTTTACTTTAAAATTTATTAAAGCACCATGACTATTCAAGAAATAAAAAATCGCTTTGGCATTATTGGCTCCTCCCCCCTACTCGACCGGGCTTTAGACATTGCCCAGCAGGTAGCTTCTACTAACCTTACGGTATTGATAACCGGCGAAAGTGGGGTAGGAAAAGAAGTGTTTTCAAAAATTATTCATCAGCTTAGTTCACGAAAACACGGACCTTTTATTGCCGTTAACTGTGGAGCTATTCCAGAAGGAACAATAGATTCTGAATTATTTGGTCATGAAAAAGGAGCATTTACCGGGGCTCACGATGCCCGAAAAGGATATTTTGAAGTAGTAAATGGCGGAACTATTTTTCTGGATGAAGTAGCCGATTTACCGCTTCAAACTCAAGTGCGTTTGCTTCGGGTATTAGAAACCGGTGAATTTATTCGGGTTGGTTCATCCAAGGTGCAAAAAACTGATGTACGGGTAGTAGCAGCTACTAACATCAACATGCTGGATATGATTAACAAAGGAAAATTCAGAGAAGATTTGTACTACCGTTTAAACACAGTACCCATTCATATACCACCCCTTCGTGAACGGAAAGAAGATATTGAAATGATCTTTCGAAAATTTGCACAGGACTTTGCTGAAAAATACCGCATGCCGCCCATACGCCTTACAGAAGATGCCCGCAAGGTATTACAATCATACCGATGGCCGGGGAATGTGCGACAACTCAAAAATATTACCGAACAAATTTCTATTCTTGAAAAAGATCGAGAAATTACAGCAGAAACTTTAAAAAACTATTTACCAGAAGACAAAGAAGGTTCAAATCTACCCATGGTTTCTGGTGGATTTGCAAGCGAAGAAAGCATTTCAGATCGGGAGATCATCTACAAGTTTTTGTTTGATATGAAGAAAGACATTGTGGACCTGAAAAAACTTGTAATGGCCATTATACAAGCAGGAGGTGGTAAAATTCCCGCTACTGAACAAAATGCTCAAATCATACAACGGCTGTATGAAGAATATCAACCTACGCAAAATCAGCCGTTCAATGACAACATCGTGATTCATTCATCTTCAATGCATAAAGAACCTCTGTTGCATACGGAAGTAGAAGAATCCCTATCGCTGGAAGAGCAAGAAAAAGAACTGATTGAAAAAGCCTTGGCGAAACATCGGGGCAAACGTAAAAGTGCAGCCCGCGAATTAGGAATTTCTGAACGTACGCTGTATCGAAAAATCAAAGAGTACAACATTCGGAGTTAATTTCTGACCAGCATTTTAGTTTTCAAATACTTAAATTTATACTCTGTACTTGGTATTTACTACTTGATACTTTTTCTTGCCTGTTGTGTCTTCAAATTGTATATTTATCATCAATAAAATTAAACTATGAGTACTGTAGCAACCGATAATAATACTGCTATTCAAGAAATAGTAAAAAATCAAAAAGAATTTTTCCGTTCCGGAAGGACCAAGGATTTGGAATTCAGAATAGTACAGATTAAAAAACTAAACAAGCTGGTTCAGCAGTATGAACAAGAAATTTATGATGCGTTGTACCGAGACTTAAATAAGCCCCATTACGAAAGCATGATGGTAGAAACAGGGCCATTTTATGCAGAAATAAAACATACATTAAAACATATACGTGAATGGGCTGCTCCGGAAGTAGTTCCTACTTCGCTCTTTAATACTCCCGGTTCAAGCAAAATTATTCGCGAACCATATGGAAATGTTTTAGTAATTGCTCCTTGGAACTATCCGTTTCAATTAACCTTTTCCCCTTTGGTTGGAGCTATGGCTGCCGGTAATTGCGTAATAATGAAACCTTCAGAACATGCCCCACACACTTCAGCCATCATGAAAAAAATTATCAATGATAATTTTGATACAGGATATATTCATGTTATAGAAGGCGGTGTAAAAGAGACGCAAGAATTATTAAATGAACGTTGGGATTATATTTTTTATACCGGCGGGCCGGAAGTTGGCAGAATTATTTATCAGGCTGCTGCCAAACACCTTACACCGGTAACTTTGGAATTGGGTGGAAAAAGCCCTTGTGTTGTTCATAAAGACGCGGATATAAAATTGGCTGCCAAGCGCATTGCATGGGGCAAATGGATTAATAGCGGACAAACCTGCTTAGCCCCCGATTATTTATTTGTACATGCCGATGTAAAAGACAAATTGGTGGAAGCATTAAAAAATGCCATTACCGAAGCGTATGGCAATGACCCTATTAACAGCAACGATTACTGCAAAATTATAAATGAAAAACATTACAAACGATTGAAAGGATATTTAAACGATGGGGATATCTTATTCGGTGGAAAGTTTGATGATGAAAAATTAAAAATTGAACCAACGCTGCTGCTCAATGCTCCGTTTCACAGTACTGTAATGACAGAAGAAATTTTTGGACCCATTCTTCCAATTTATACTTATAACAATATTGAAGACGTAATTGATTTTGTAAATAGCCGAGAAAAGCCATTGGCCACTTATTTATTCACCAAAAGTTCGAATATTCAAAATAAATATTTAAGCAATACTTCCAGCGGCGGTGTAACCATTAACGATACCGTATTGCACATTAGCAGCAGCGAAATGCCATTTGGAGGTGTAGGCGAAAGCGGTATCGGTGGGTATCATGGTAAATATAGTTTTGATACATTTTCACATAAGCGTTCTGTTTTACAGCGAGGTCCGCAGCCATTAGATAAATACTTACGATTCCCCCCGTATAAAAAAAACCGCATGAAATTAATGAAAGCTTTGCTTAAACGCTTTTTATAATGAAAAGCCGGAAAGAACAATTATTACAAATGCTGGATGAACAGCCCGGTGATACCTTTGTATTGTATGCACTGGGCATGGAAGCTTTAGCCGATAAAGATTATGCCGAGGCACTTAAACGTTTTAGTGAAGTGATTGAAATAGATTCAGCGCATCATCCGGCGTATTATCAATTAGCAAAAATTTACCATTTGTTAGATATCATAGACGTAGCAAAAAGGTATGCTGAAAAAGGAAAACAATTGGCTTGGGAACAAAATAACCGCAAGGCAGCCGGAGAATTTCAAATACTATTGGAAGAATTAGAATAGCTGATACTTATTAAATACTATTTAGTTTATGTAAGATGAATAAAACTGTTTTCATAATTTAGCCCTATTATCATTTTGTTGCATACGAAATTTTAACCCCAATTATGCATTAGAAATTTTCAAGAGACATCCATAAAGACAAAACAACCATGTAGCCTCTGTTACATAAAAATCATAACCATAGAGAACACAAAGAAACACAGAGAAAATAAACCGATTAAAAACATTCGCCATGAGGTTTATTGCAATTGAAACTAAACAATTGGTTAAGCCAGGGCTTATTTTCCTTAATTGGCGGTTAACATAGAAATAAAATGACTTTGCATTATAACCGGTTTTCTATTGCATAATATGGGTTAAAGGGTTGTATTAATACTATTTCTTTAGTTGTTTTTTCCACGTAGCAATGGACTCTTCGTTCATTTTTACGTATGCATCATCGTTGTCTTTTTTAGCTAATTCGATGGAATGTTCAGCAGTAGCTATTGCTCCTTTGTAATCGCCAAGTTTAGCCTGAATGAGCGATTTTAAACGCAATACCCAATAACGTTCATAGTTGTTGGAAATAGCCATATTTATCCATTCTAATGCTTTGTTAAAGTCTTTATCGATTTCGTAATAATAATTAGCAGCCTGATAATAATTTCGAGCAGGAATAGTTAATGCTGTTTCAATATTTTTCATAACAGCTCTATCGGGCTCGGAATGAATAGGGAAAGTGATACGAGTATTTTCCCAATCGAGCTGCATCTCGGCTGATTGAGTAGTAAGGTTAGCAAAATTAATAGTAAAAGTTTCGACAAAAGGAATGGATTGAGGCTTTACTTTAAAACGACCTACATCTTCAGAATCTTTGTAACCATTGGTACCAGAAAGATTAGCTTGCTTACTAATAATTACTACCCATTCTAATTGGCCAGGAACGGTAAAGATGGCATATTCGCCTTTGGGCACCCAAAAATGAGCAATCTTTAATGAATCACTCACCGTAAGTTTGGTTGCCATATTCGCGCCGGTACGCCAAAGTTTGTCATATGGCACTAAATCGCCAAATACTTTACGGCCTTTGGCGCTGGGACGTGAATAAGTAATGCTTACATCTACCAATCCCACTTTTTGTCATACAGTGCTTAGCGGACTGGGTTGTGGCATATTGATTTGGGCCTGAAATGAAGTAGTTGGTGCTATTATTAGAAAGTATAAAATAATTTTTGAATTAGTCATTTAGAAAATACAATAAAATTCAATAAATTAGAGCCCAAAAAATAAGAACAATGGAGAAAAAGTTTGAAAGCCTCACAATTTTTGAATTTCAAAAACAATTTCCGGACGATAATGCTTGTTTAGCCTATTTGGCTGAACAAAAGTGGAAAGATGGATACAGGTGTGCCAAATGTGGTAA
>CALEWF010000182.1 GCA_937925455.1 uncultured Flavobacteriales bacterium
ATTAAGTTTTTATTATCATGCTGCCTATGGGGCTGTCCGTTTCAAGTCCTCGGGGCTCAGCCACATGGTGCTAAGCGGGCAGCAGTATCTTCCTGCCGTCAGCTCTGCTGCCCGCAGCACCATGGGCTTCGCCCCTGCGGGCTTTCCACTTCCATCCCCGGCAGAACCCATCAATCCATGTTTTTAACATATCAAACCCTTCAAATTCAAAACACTACAATGATGATAATGAACTAATATTCAGTCAAAATTAGATAGCTTGTTTTTTTCAAATAAACCCATCAATATAAACAAGAGTAAAGGTAAAAACCTTATTATTATCCCAAATTATGCAATAGAAAACCAGTTAACGCAAAGTCATTCCAATTTCCTCAATAACCGCCGATTAAGTGAAATAATCCCTTGGGTTCAACAAATTGTTAAACTTCTATTGCATCAAACATAGTTTAAGACGTTTTCTATCTCTATTGGTTTATTTTACTGCATTTCTCTGTGTACTCTGTGGTTCCAATTTTTTATGTAACAAAGGCTACAATGTTGCTTTGTCTTTCTGGATGCATCAGGAAAATTTCTAATCCATAATTTGGGTTTAATAATTGGACAACTATGATTAGTAAAATATAAAATTTTGGTTAATAACATACTAAAATCATAACATTAGATGTTAGCTAAAACAAATTTTGATGTTAAACTTTTGAAATTTTAGAAAAATAGTTTTAAATTTGAAATTCAGTTAAGGAATAAAAACCAACAATTTTTCACCAAAAATGAAGAAAATTTATTTGGCTGGAATGTTAGTAATTACGGGGCTCATGAGTATCAATAAAAGTTATGCTCAAGATCCTCAGTTTACGCAGTTTTATGCAAATCCTTTATACCTCAATCCAGCATTTGCAGGTTCAATCCGCTGTCCGCGTATTGCTTTAAATACACGTATTCAGTGGAGTGGGATATCAGGAAATTACAAAACGTATGCTGCCTCGTATGATATGCACATTGATGCCATTCAAGGTGGAATTGGCATCCGTTTTTACAGAGATGAAGCCGGACAAGCTACAATCACTTCACATAACGCAGCTTTAATGTACTCATATCTATTAAAAATATCCAGAAAAGTTTCGATGCGTTTTGGAATAGAAGCTGGTTTAATGCAGCGTAGCTTAGACACACGTAATCTTACATTTGGAGATATGATTGATGATCGTTATGGTTTCATATATGCCACACAAGAAGTTTTTGATAATGCCAATAAATTTATGTTTGATTTAGGAGCAGGAGCTTTGGTTTATAGTGATATGTTTTATGGTGGAGTAGCCTTCCACCATATTACGCAACCCAATGAGGGCTTTTTAGGAAATAGTAAACTTCCCTTTAAGTTTACAGCCCATTTTGGTGCAATGATACCTATTGGCACTAAGAAAAAATATGCCGGCGAAGCATTTATATCTCCTAACGTACTTTTCCAATTGCAACAATCATTTTATCAAGTAAATGTGGGTTTGTATGCAGGAAAAGGTCCTTTTGTAGGTGGTATTTGGTATCGTAGCAACGATTCGTTTATTGCTTTAGTCGGTCTTCAAAAAGGTATTTTTAGAATTGGATACAGCTATGATATTACTATTTCTCGTTTAACAAATGCTACAGCAGGTTCTCACGAAATATCACTGGGATTACAATTTGGTTGCCGTCAGCCCAGAAAGAAATTTAGAACGGTAAAATGTCCATCATTCTAAATAAAGCGTTAAAATTTAATTATCTATAATAAAAATTTATGTTTTCAGTTATATTTGTAACTCTGTAATTCGCCAAAACATGAAATATCCATCAAAAATCAATGCAGCCGGAATTCTTGCTCTTGGGGCAGCTGTGATGCTTATGCCAGCTTGCCAAAAAGAAGTATCCCGTACCACCGGATGGACATACAATGATCCACGTAACGGCGGGTTTGAAAAAATTCCTTACATCGAACAAGAAACAGGTCCTGGCTTAGTACTTATTGAAGGAGGTACATTTGCCATGGGGCGTGTAGAACAAGAAGTAAATTATAACTGGGATAATGCACCCAGACGCGTTACTGTTTCTTCATTCTATATGGATGAAACTGAGGTAACAAACATTGATTATCGGGAATACCTATACTGGCTTAACCGGGTTTTTGGTGAAGATTATCCAGAAGTTGTAAAAAAAGCAAAGCCAGATACCTTGGTATGGCGTTCTAAACTGGCATTCAATGAGCCTTATGTAGAATATTACTTCCGCCACCCGGCCTATCAAGATTATCCAGTAGTTGGCGTAAGCTGGGTTCAGGCAACCGACTATTGTGCATGGAGAACTGACCGCGTAAACGAAACTATTTTGATTCGTGAAGGTATCTTGCAAGTAAACCCAAATCAGATTGCTGAAGACAATTTCAATACAGAAGCATACCTTGAAGGACAGTATGAAGGGTTGATAACCAAAAGACAGTTGAAAAATTTGGGTCCACAAGGTGGTGATCGTCGTGTACGAATTGAAGATGGTATTCTTCTACCCAAATATCGCCTCCCAACAGAAGCTGAATGGGAATATGCCGCATTATCCTTGGTGGGTAATACTGATCCAAGCACTGATCGAGAAATCGTAAAAGAAAGAAGATTATATCCATGGAACGGACATATAGCTCGTAACCCTAACGATGCATTTAAAGGAGATTTCCTTGCAAACTTCCGCAGAGGACGTGGAGATATGATGGGTTCGGCTGGAAGATTAAACGATAATGCAGACATTACCGCTCCCGTATTTTCATATTGGCCGAACGATTTTGGGTTATACAACATGGCAGGAAATGTATCGGAATGGACCATGGATCTTTATCGTCCGCTAAACTCTTTGGATTTAGATGAATTTCGTCCACATCGTGGTAACGTATTCAAAAAGAAATTACTGGATGATGAAGGAAATATTGCTGAAAAAGATTCTTTGGGTAGAATTCAATATGTTAACGTTACAGAAGATGATGCTTTAAATCGTAGAAATTATAAAAAATCTGATTATCGTGATTATAAGGATGGTGATTACAAGTCATCTATCTATTATGAAGACGAAAGTTATACAGATGAATCAAAGCAAAATGAACTGATGTATGAATTTGGCGTAGTATCATTAATTAACAATAAAGCTCGTGTGGTTAAAGGCGGTTCATGGAAGGATGTTGCATACTGGTTAGTTCCAGGTACTCGTCGGTTTATGGATGAAAATACTGGTACTGATTGGATTGGATTCCGGTGTGCAATGGATCGCTTGGGTAGTCCGGTTGGATTAGGTAAACGCCCAAGAAAAAAACCCGGAGGGTCGCAGTATGGAAGTAAGAAGTAATCAATTCAAACAATAACTTTACGGGGCATTCGCCCCTTTTTTTGTAATTTTAGGGTGTATAACTTTTAAATTATAAAAAGTTATGGAACATATAATTGAATATTTCAGACACATCCCATCATCTCATCGTTCGGCAATTTTGATAGGTGGTTTAACTTTTTTCTTTTTAGTCGAATCAGTTATACCCATGTTTCGATTTAAAAAAGGACGTTTTGAACATGCCGGAATCAACTTGTTTTTTACACTGACTACGGTAATTATCAATTTTATATTTGCATTCATTATTGTAAAAATGTGCGACTATCTGGAACAAGAAAAACTGGGGTTGCTTTGGATAATTGATATGCCATTATGGTTATTCATCATCGTAGGATTATTAGGATTAGATTTAATTGGAGCCTGGTTTGCACATTATCTCGAACATAAAATTAAATGGATGTGGATGTTTCATTTAATTCATCATTCTGATCCACTGGTTGATACTACTACTGCTAATCGTCATCATCCCGGGGAATCTGTAATTCGTGTAGTTTTTACAATGCTGGGGGTAGCAATACTAGGTGCTCCTATATGGCTATTGATGATGTATCAATCGATGTCTGTTGCTTTATCACAGTTTAACCATGCAAATATCAAATTACCCAAATGGTTGGATAGAGCCATGAGTTGGATCATCGTTTCACCGGATATGCATAAAACTCATCATCATTATAAATTACCATACACTGATTCAAATTATGGAAATATTTTTTCAATTTGGGATAGAATTTTCTTCACCTTTACCGAAGTAGATGACCCTAAAAAATTGGTTTATGGGTTAGACACCTATCCAGCAATAAAAGAACACAGTAATATTGGACGATTATTATCCCTGCCCTTTGAAGGATACAGAAATCCAAAGACACATGGCAAAGATCAAATAGAATTTTAAATGCTACCATATTATGGGAATAAATCAGTTTGTTTGGTATAATTCAAGAGTAAAAGAACTATTTACGCCAGACGAAATGCAGCAATTAACGCAACGCAACGATTGGCTGGGAGCCTGGCAAATTATCAATACCTGGCTATGGATTGGTGCAGCTTTTACACTGGTATATTTTTACTCACATCCAGTTACTATTTTAATTGCATTGTGGATATTAGGGGGAAAACAATTAGCCTGCGCCATTATTTTACATGATGCATCACATTATTCATTATTCAAAAATCAACGTGTAAACACGATAGTTGGGAATATTTTTGGTGGATGGCCTATCTTTCATAATGTAGAGCAATATCGCCCTTATCATTTATTACATCACAAAACAACCGGTACTGATGAAGATCCGGATATAAATCTTACCAAAGGATATCCGGCAAGCAAAATAAGTATGATTCGAAAATTTTTGCGTGATCTTACAGGAATTACCGGAATAAAAGCTATGGTTGGTTTATTAGCCATGCATGTAGGATTGATAGAATATAATCTTGGCAATCGTATTGTAAAAAAGCCGTTTCCGGGTATATCTAAAATGATATTGTTGGGAATAAAAAATCTTAGTGGTCCTATTATTAGCAATGCCGTTTTGTTTTCATTTTGCTGGCTGGCAGGTAAACCTCTACTCTATTTATTATGGCCGGCTGCCAATATATTCACTTATCCTTTTTGTATTCGAGTTCGGTCTATTGCAGAACATAGTGTGGTAGAAGACCGACTAGACCCGCAGGTAAATTCTAGAACCATTCGAGCAAATTGGTTTGAAAAATTATTATTTGCACCCTTACACGTAAACTATCATGCAGAACATCACCTGCACATGAGCGTTCCTTCATACCGATTTAAAAAAATGCATCAATTGCTTAAAGAACGAGGTTATTATACAAGAGCACCGTACGCTAATAGCTATTGGGAAGTTATTCAGTTAGCTGTAAAAAAACGAAGTTAATCCTGAATTATTAAAAACTCATTAACACGAGATGGTGCTTTATGTGTTGGTCTGTCTGCCAATGGTGCTGTTAAATGCGGCAGCGGGTGAACCCCCCCCAAAAGGCGGAGGAACACGCTGCAGCCCCCTATAAAAAAATATGATTAAAAATTCTAATGACAATTTTGGGATAAATCAATTTTAAGCATCATTGTTGCCTTAGTGAAATGAACATAAGAAATCTGACAACCTTTTTTATATTATTGCAAAATATTTTATTCCCATGAAGTTAGGTATAATGATCATAGCATGCAGTTTTTTTATTTTATCGAATGTAAAAGCCCAAACCTATAAAATACCATCAGCGACCGTACAAGATATAAAAGGCACTGCGGTAAACACTTCAACTTTTTCAAACAATGGAAAACCTATGATCATTAGTTTTTGGGCTACATGGTGTAAACCCTGCATAGCTGAATTAAGTGCAATAGCAGAAAATTACGAAGACTGGCAAGAAGAAACCGGCGTAAAACTAATTGCCATTTCTATAGATGATGCTCGAAATGTAGCCAAAGTAGCACCGTTTGTAAGTGGTAAAGACTGGGATTATGAAGTATATTGCGATCCGAACGGAGATTTTAAACGAGCCATGAGTGTAAACACGGTGCCACATACCTTTTTGGTGGACGGAAATGGGGATATTGTATGGCAACACAATTCATACAATCCCGGAGATGAAGAAGAGCTTTACAATTTGGTTAAAACGTTAGCAAAAGGTGGAAAAATTAACCACTAATCATTCTCCTTTATAAAAATAGTATGTTCAATATACGAATACTTCTACTTATAAGTGTAACCTTTACTAATAACTGGCTTGTTGCTCAAAAGGATACTGCCGGTACAGAGCCTTCATCAAATAAAAAGATAAAAACCGAAAGAGAGGTGAACTGGGGTTCCATTCACGGGAACTTTGGATTTGACGGACAATATTACAACAACGATACGTTAATTGGTGCTCCAAACGTACCAGAACGATTCAGGGGCAATGGATTCTTAAACTTAGTATATACGAATGGAAACTTTTCAGCCGGATTGCGATACGAAATGTATTTACCTAAGCCGCTGCTTGGATTTGACAATCGGTTTGAAGGACAAGGCATACCATTTCGTTATGCTTCATATAAATTGGGAGGATTAGAGGTTACCGCCGGCACATTCTACGAACAGTTTGGGAATGGATTGATACTTCGTTTTTATGAAGAACGAGCATTGGGATTCGACAATTTTTTGGATGGTTTTCGAGCAAAATACTCACCATACAAAGGTATTCATGTAACCGGATTGATTGGGAAGCAACGTTATTTTTGGGGACATAGCGACGGAGTAGTAAAAGGATTTGATGGAGAAATAAATTTTGCCGAAGTGTTCGAAAAATTGCAGGATAAGAAAATAAAATTGATACTGGGTGGAAGCTTTGTAAGCAAATATCAAAAAGACCAGGAAATTCCCAATCCTGATAATCCTAATCAATTGCTTAAACTACCTTTAAATGTGGGAGCTTGGGCCGGCAGACTTACATTTGGAATTGGGCGTTTTCAAATGAGCTCTGAATTTGCATATAAAATAAATGACCCTAACCGTACCAATAATTTTATTTATCGTCCCGGAACCGCATTTTACTTTTCTGCTTCTTATGCTCAAAAAGGGCTTGGAATTACCTTGCAGGCTAAACGCGTTGAAAATTTTGATTTTCGTTCTGACCGTAATGAAACAGGCAATGCCTTATTGATGAATTTTATTCCGATGCTCAATAAGCAACATACCTATATGTTAGCTGCCACAGTCTATCCATATGCTGTTCAAACCAATGGTGAATTAGGCTTACAAGCTGATATTAACTATACTACTCCCAAATGGCTGAGTAAAAAATATCCTACCCAAATCAATCTGAATTTTTCAATGGTAAATGCATTAGACACCAATCTTACTGGAGACCGTTATGGCTACACTACCGAAATATTCGGTTTTGGTAGGAGGCTGTATATGGATGCCAACATAGAGATTAGCCAAAAAGTTAGCAAAAAAGTTAAAATCAATTTGATGTACATGTACCTTTTCATTGATAGAAATTTAGTTCAAGGATTTGGGTACACACCGCGCATTATTCATTCTCATATTGCAGTTGCCGATGTAACATATAAGTTTTTACCCAAACATACCTTGCGATTTGAAGCACAAACCTTACAAACCAAACGCGAAATGGATCATTTGGATGATCGGGTAAATGGGAGCTGGCTCATGGGACTTATAGAATATACATTTGCTCCAAATTTTTTTGTAAGCATTATGGATCAATGGAATTATGGCAACCCAACCGAAGCTTTTCGCATCCATTATATCACGGGAACTGTAGGTTACAATATGGGTTCCACACGCTTTAGCTTGTCATACGGACGCCAGCGTGAAGGGATAGTTTGCATTGGGGGTGTATGCCGGCAAGTACCGGCTTCCAATGGTTTAACCATTTCTATAATGAGCAGTTTTTAAAACATAGTACATGAAAATTCAACACTTTGTATTTTTATTTATTACAATAATTTTCGTTCAAGCCTGCGATTATGTAGATGCTCCCTACATTCAGGTTGGTGCTAACGGATGTACCGTTGCAGAACCTACATTTACTCCACGAACCAATCCGGTTCGGAAAGTGCTAATAGAAGATTTTACCGGGCATCGCTGTGGCAATTGTCCCAGGGCTGCAGAAAAACTTTCAGAAATTTACAATAATCATCCTGACCAAATTGTAGCAGTGGCAATTCACTCCGAACTATCCGGATACTTCACCGCACCATTGCCCGGAACCGGGAAATACAGCTATGATTTCCGGACAGAATTAGGTAAAGCCATCGATCAAAAATTTGGAGTATCAAGTGCCGGCATTCCAAATGGTACTGTAAATCGCAAAAAAATTAATAACAGTTCCGTTATCTCCTATACCCAGTGGGAAAATCAGGTAAATCAACTCTTAGCAATTCCTCCTGACATGGATATACAAATAAAAAATTTTTTCGATCCAACTGACAGTAGTCTTTGTTCTTATGTATATGTTCAGGCATTGTCAAACCTGACTGGTAGTTTCAAAGTGGTTTGCTATTTAATAGAAAACAACTTTATTAATTGGCAAAAAGATTATAATTATCCGGGAGAAGACATTGAAAACTATCAGCATGAGCACATACTCAGAGCTCCATTATCAACCACTTGGGGAACATTATTAGCAGATGGTACTATTTTGTCCGGCCAAACTTTTGTGAATGGCTACTCCATAAAATTCAACATGGAACGGTGGAACCCAGACAATTGCTACGTAATAGCCTTTGTTTACAATGAAAATACCGATGAAATAAT
>CALEWF010000183.1 GCA_937925455.1 uncultured Flavobacteriales bacterium
ACCCCGTGCCCTGTGGGCTTCGCCCCTGCGGGCTTTTCACTACCATCCGCAGCAGATTTGAAGATGAGATGTTTTTTCAAACCTATAAGGACTTCAAATACCTTATAGGTTTTGATTTATCCCTAATTATGCAATAAAAAACCCGATATAATGCAAAGTCATTTTCATTCCTGTATTAAAAACCGATTATATGAAGTAACCACCTGGGTTCAACCAATTATTTTGCTTCAATTGCAATAACTGTTATTTCAGATGTTTTTAAATTGGTTTATTGATCTGTGTTCTCTATGGTGAAAAATTTAACCACAATGCACATAAAGAAAAAGTTATGACAGAAATGACCGCACTCTGTGCCCTTTGTGTAAAACTTTGTGTTCTTTGTGGTAAAAGCATTACGCCTGAATAGTAAACAAATTTTTTAACCACAATGAACACAGAGATACACGGATAACACAAAGAAAATGAAAGTAAAAACATACGGTATTCTTCTGTGCTATCTGTGGTTATAATTTTTCTATAACAGTAACTGCATAGACGCTTTGTCTTACCGCGGATGCCTCTGGATAATTCCTAATACATAATTTGGGTTAATTGCATTGTATTCACAATTCGTAATTGATAATTGGGGTAGAGGGTGTGTAGGTTGCAAACCACATTGTTAATGCGTTTTGGGAGTAGGTCATGGTCGAAGGATACATTGTAGCATACAGATTGCTTCCCCGCCAAAGTCGGGTTGCAATGACGGGTTGGGGCAACGGGACAGCGGGTGAATCCACCCTTGCGAGGCGGAGAAACACGCAATCGCTCTCCTATCTAAGATCATAAAAATCTAATGACAATCTTGGGATAAACATTCACATCTGCCTACTTTAAAAAATCAATAAATATTTAGAAATGAAATCCGAGGGTAAACACTATGTTATGATTCCAATAGGTTATGATTGCAGGATTAAGTGCCGGGAACTCAAGATTGATATATTGTTTTCCGCCCCCCATAGATAATATGTAAGCAACGTCAATGCTAAACCATTTTATGTTTCTATATCCTAATCCTACAGAAACATGATGAACACTAGCATCTATATCTACATTTCGATTAAATGGATTCATTTGATATTGATATCCGCCTCTGATCCGAAAAGGATCTAATCGTACCTCTGTTCCAATTCTAATGTTATGAGCTATAGCATACGATGAGTCAATAAACGCATTGGCACTGCTAAAAAATCCAGTAGCCGGACGAAGAGTAATGGCTGAATAATCTACTAATTCATATTCTAATCCGATAGCAGCATGTTTTAAGATGATAAAGCCTGCAGATGCCTGAATACGCCAAGGTGAAGTTAAGTCATATCCAAATTTCCCAACCGGTGAATTGGAAGTAAAACTACCAAATGAAAGAGATGTTTTCATTTGATGAACATAAGTCTCATTCATATTATACCAAGTGGGAGTATGAATAGAAATTCCTGCTCTAAACCAATTAAGTGGACGATAAATGAAACCAAGTTTTAAATTAATTCCTATTCCGCTTACATCTAAATTTTCAGTAAAGGAAAGAGAATTAAAAGTGGCGTGTATATTGTTTACATCCAATTCTTCATATACCTGGGTACTTTTATATGTAAGCGTAGCAACAGATACATTAGCCCCAATAAAAAATTTATTACTGATATTGGCAGATGCTGCTAATGCTATTTCTCCAATAGACCCCCGACTGTTAATTAAGCGAGTCATCCGTTTGTTTAACAATGCATTGGGCCCATAAGATTCATAATTGGTTAACCCTCCGGCCGTATCGGTAAGCCAAGTGTTAAAAGCCAGTTGGGTACTAAATGGATCAAGATTCGATGGTAATAAACCCTGAGAACGTTGTACCATTATATCAGCCAGGGTATATTGAGCATCATCACCTTCAAAAAAAATGTTTCGATTAAAATTATTGATTCGATTGTATCCAATAGCAAAATTCAGAAACTGTAATCCGGTTTTTTCTGATCGGTTGGTTCGTTTACTATACACCAAACCAATATTCCCAAAATTGAAATTGAATTTATCATCTCCAAAATTCTGAAGTTGGTAATTTGCATGATTTCTTGCAAAGTAAAATGATGGGCTCAGCGTTAGTTCAGAATTTCTATAAAAGCCAATGCCGGCAGGATTGTTGGATATGCATGAAAACTCGCTACCTAAGGCTCCCATGGCACCTCCCATCCCAATAAATCGTGCACTTCCTGATTGTTGTAGCATGGAAAATTTAAGGGCTTCACTTTCATATTGTGAATATAAAGGTAGAGCAAACAAAATAAGAAGTAATGCTATGTAAAAAGGAAACTGCCTAATGAAGATAGGAAACAGGCAGTACTTATTATTGATAGTATTTTTCGATAGGTTCATTATTATCTCGGACGTTGAGTCGGTACGTTTCCTCCTTGGTTATTTCCTCTCGAAGGTTGCGATTGATGGGGTTGTACAGAATTCCCGGCATCACGCCTGTTAAAGAAATTACCATCGTTTTGATAAGAACGGCTACCTTCTGTAAAAGTTCCGCTTCGTTGACCTCCTTGTTCTTTTCGCTCAATATTAAAATTCTCTTTTCCTCCTGTATTCCAATTCCTATAAGTATTTGATGAATTGGTTGGATTATTACCTGTAGAGTTGCTTCGATTATCCTCTCCTTCGTTGGTTTTTATAGTTGTAGTATTTCGATTGGCTGGCACTGTAATTTCATTCTTTCGGTTAGTTTGTGAACTACGGATACCTTGATTTTCCTCATAATTGCGAATGATGAGTACGCCCTTTCCACCTTGATTTTGCACCTCATTTTTGTTACTTTCTTGTACACTAACTGGAGTAAATTTGCTGTTTTGAATATTTTCACGAGTAGTGTTGATGCTTTCCTGAATATTTTGCCCACTACCTTGATTAATATTACCTGATTGTGTATCTCGTACTCCTTTATTTACTGGACTTACCGAAATATCTTTTATCCTGTTATGTACTAAATCTTTTTCCATGCCATTTTGCTGCATCATTTTAGAGAAGCTGAATGTAGTATTAGATGTAGCATTGTTTGAAGCGGAATAACGAGGCCCATAATAATATGAATTGTTATCAAAACTGTTGAAGTACAAATTTCCCCAGTTCATGCCATGGTAAAACCCGTTCCAGTATCCTTGATTATAGCCATTCCAATACCCTTGATTATATCCCCAGGAGTTGTAATGCCAAGGATTGTTCCATCCGCTGTAGCACCAAGGGTCGTAAGGATTCCACCAGCCATTGTACCAGCTGTTATGCCAAGGATTATACCACCAGTTGTTATATCCCCAGCCATTGAAGCAATAGGGATTGTGCCAGCTATTCCATCCCCAGCTATTTCCCCAGGAGTATATTACGGTATATGAATTATACGTATAACCATAAGGCCATACCGGCGATGGTCCCCACCAGGCATAGGTTTGATAGATGCTTGTTCCCCAGTTCATGGGTGAGGGATTGTACCAATAATAGTTGGTATAGTATGGGTCATAATAATTCCAAGTATTCCATGAGCTGCCAAATCTTCTTATGCGGGCAGTGTAAGCGTAATCGTAATAATCATCAAAATTAAACTCAGAATCTTCATAATACTTATTTCGAATAATCAGGTTCCCATCCGCATCACGAGTGTATTGTTGATTATCGGTTTGGGTTTGATTGTTATTATTGTTATTATCGAATGAAAAACGATTGGGGTCTGTTTTTAGCAATTCTTTTCTTGATTGATAGGTTCTGTACTCCCGGTCTGCATCATCCAGGCTAAAATACATATCATCAGTGAAAGTTTTAGTAGTACTGCACCCTGAGCCGATCAGCCATGCTAACGCTGTAAGCCAGATAACGGTTCTTATATGTGTATTTTTAAATTTCATTTCCAAAAGGGTTGCAGGTTTTTATACCTTTGCATGCAAAGAAATTCTCAAATATCATACCATAAAACCTATTAACTGTGGAAAAATTAACTCCTCGTAGTGAAAATTACTCGCAATGGTATAACGATTTGGTTTTAAGAGCCGGTCTTGCTGAACACTCAGCTGTTCGTGGATGTATGGTGATTCGCCCGTATGGGTATTCCATTTGGGAGCGAATGCAGCATACCTTGGATGCCATGTTTAAAGAAACAGGGCATGAAAATGCCTATTTCCCCTTATTTATCCCCAAGTCTTTTTTTAGCAAGGAAGCCAATCATGTGGAAGGATTTGCCAAGGAATGTGCCATTGTAACGCATTATCGTTTAAAAAATGCACCGGATGGTTCAGGTGTGATTGTAGATGAGGAGGCTAAGCTGGAAGAAGAGCTAATTGTTCGTCCAACCTCTGAAACCATTATTTGGAATACTTATCGTAATTGGATTCAATCATATCGCGATTTGCCTATATTGCTAAACCAATGGGCCAATGTGGTACGCTGGGAAATGCGGACTCGTTTGTTTTTGCGTACAGCAGAATTTCTATGGCAAGAAGGGCACACCGCTCATGCTACGGCCGAAGAAGCCATTGCAGAAACCAAGCAGATGCTGGATGTGTATGCAGAATTTGCAGAAAAAACATTGGCAATTCCTGTGATAAAAGGAGTAAAAACGCCCAATGAACGTTTTGCAGGAGCTCTGGATACTTATTGTATTGAGGCCTTAATGCAGGATGGCAAAGCGCTTCAAGCTGGGACATCGCATTTTTTAGGCCAGAATTTTGCAAAGGCGTTTGACGTAAAGTTTGCTAATAAAGAAGGAAAACAAGAATATGTTTGGGCTACGTCGTGGGGTGTTTCTACTCGCTTGATGGGGGCATTGATTATGACCCATTCGGACGATAACGGGTTAGTGCTTCCGCCTAAGTTAGCGCCCATTCAGGTGGTAATTATTCCCATTTACCGCAACGATGAGGAGTTTGCTACTGTTCGTGCTAAGTGTGAAGAAGTGTACAGGGAGCTGAAAGCTTTGGGAATTCGGGTAAAATTAGATGATAATGATAAATATAAGCCGGGTTGGAAATTTTCTGAATATGAATTTAAAGGCGTTCCCATTCGCTTGGCCGTGGGACCAAGAGATTTGGCTAATCAAAGTGTTGAGTTGGCGCGTAGGGATACGCTTACAAAATCGATGGAAAACGTGAATGATATAGGGATTCGGGTTTTGAACCTGTTGGATGAAATTCAAATCAACCTGTTTGAAAAAGCCAGAAAGTTGCGTGATGAAAGAATTTACAAAGTAGATACCTGGGAAGATTTTACTGCGGTGATGGAAAAAGGAGGATTTGCCTATGCACATTGGGATGGTACCGGAGAAACGGAAGAAAAAATTAAAGAATTGACTAAAGCTACCATTCGATGTATTCCGCTAGATAATCCGCAAGAAGAAGGTAAATGTATATTAACCGGTAAGCCTTCGACCCAACGCGTATTATTTGCTGTTGCTTATTAAACTTGTTGGCTTGAGTTCAATCGTTTAAATCACAGATTATGCAAGATACCGGAAATGCAAGACAACTAATCATTAAAATCTTGAAAGAAAAGGCTGTTCTGAAGCAGGAGATTTTTTTTAAAACAAAAGATGTATTCAAACTGCTGAAGGAATGTTTGGCTGAGATAAATAAAGATTTGGTAACGCAAGTAAATACCGATGGAACTAAATTGTATTTTAATTATCAGGAAAAAGGAGATTTTGAAGCAATCATTGCATTTGCCGGAGATACGCTTATTTTTCACATGCATACTAACGTGTTTAATTTCGATCGGAGTCATAATATTTGGAAGACTACGTATGTAAAAGAAGATGAACGTAGAGCTTATTGCGGAGTAATTAATATTTATAACTTTCTTACTGATTCTTTTCGCTATAATCGTGAGCAGGATTTGGGGTATTTAATAGCGAGGATATTTGTTAATCACGAACTGCATTACTTTGTAGAAGGAAAGAGGCAATTAGGATTTTTATACAATGATTTTGCTAATGCTTTGATTGACAAAGCTGCTTTGACAAAAATTGTAGAATCATCCATATTATACAGCCTTGACTTTGATTTGCTCACGCCTGCTTATGACCAGGTAAAGCAAGTGAGCATGATGGAAATTTTTGCAAACTCAGAAATACTTCAACTGAAAACCGGTAAACGAATGGGGTTTCGGTTTCAGGCAGATAATGATGACTTGTTTTAATTTGATAATTACCTATAGCTAACGGAGTTTTCTATTTTAGTTTTACATTGGAGTAACCGAGCGTACCGCTTGTAGCGTATGGGCTGCAAACTGGTAGGGGTGG
>CALEWF010000184.1 GCA_937925455.1 uncultured Flavobacteriales bacterium
TTCATTTCTGTATTAAAGCCGATTATATGAAGTAACCACCTGGGTTCAACCAATTATTTTGCTTCAATTGCAATAACTCTTATTTCAGGTGTTTTTAATTGGTTTATTTTCTCAGTGTTCTCTGTGTTTAATATTTAACAGTGGCTACAAAGGTTTTTTGTCTTTACGGATGCCTTAGAAAAATTTCTAATGCATAATTTAGGTTTAAATGTGCAAATCAAAATTTTACGCTTAAATCTTAAATTAACCTTAGCGTGAGGTGGCTGTAGGGTGCACCCTAAAGGGTGCAGTGCGTAACGAAGTGAAGCACCGAGCAAACAGCGAGCCCGAAAGACACCGACCCGCCCCGGAATAACAATGGAGGGGAGGGGCACGCCCCAAAATAAATTATTTAACTTTTAACAAGCGCTTGCTGGCTTTTGACTTCTGCCCCTGCAAGGTGATAATATACATACCTGCGGAAAGTTGCGACCCGTCGAAGTGTGCATAATTCAAGCCTTGTACAGACATGCCCAAGTTTTTTTCTAAAACCACCTTCCCATCCATATCGGTTACAAGGATACGCATGGCCTCCGGTTGATAGGTGTAATACTGAACCACTACCTGACTGAAAAACGGATTAGGAAATGCACCAATAGTAATTACATTATGGTTTTCTTTTACTCCGGTAGTTCCGGCATTGTAAGGAGCTAAGGGAGGATAAACTCCACCTACTGATACTCCTGATGCTTGCTGTAAATAACGAGTACCATCCAGGGTGTACCAGGTAGCATCAACACTCACCGTATAACTGCGGCTGGTAATAGTATTTACATTATAAAAATCAGCTTGTGTTCGGTTTTTATTTAAGTCTAAAATGTAATATCCGTGATTATTTAGGTTCACATATTTTACATGAGGGAAAAGCGAAGCAATTAAACCGGAAGGAACACCCAAAGGAGAGTTTTCAGATGTTATACTAGTAGTTACAAATTCCACACCGGCAGAGTTGGCACCGGTGCCACTATCATAGCCCGAAAGTGGCAAATCATTAGCCCATGAAGTATGAATATCGCCCGTAAGAACAATCATATTTTGAATATTATTCATCATCACACTATCGTATAATTGTTGACGTTGTACAGGGTATCCATCCCATTGGTCAGTATTCAGGGGAGCCCCAAATACTTTCAAAGGTGCCATCATCACCTGCTGACCTAACACTTGCCATTTGGCTGTAGATTGTTTCATATTAGCCGTAAGCCAGGCAAATTGTTCGGCACTTATAATTTTTCGATTCGGGTCGTTGAGTGCTGAACTGGTGGCTCCTACCTGTTCATCCCGACCTTCTAAGCGGGTATCCAACATGTATAAGTCTATTAAATCCCCAAAATTGAACTTTCGCCAAATACGCATAGTATCGTTCGGGTTGGGCTGACGAATGGGCATCCACTCAATATATGCCTGTACGCCAGATTTTTTGCGGGTTTCCCAATCACCTTCAGTTCCGGGCGTATGGTTTTCAGCTCCATCTCGCCAAGAATTATTTGCTGTTTCATGATCGTCCCAAACAGCAATCATGGGTAACTGTTGATGTAATAAACGCAAGTCAGCATCAAGTTTATACAAGCTATGCCGAATCCGGTAATCAGAAATAGTAATAATTTCATGAGCTGGTTCATGATTTCTATCTGCCAAGCTACTATTAGCAGCATACTCATAAATATAATCTCCTAAATGCAATACATAATCAATATCATTACGCAATGCAATATCCCGATAAGCATTAAAATACCCGTTTTGATAATCACTGCAAGAAACAACGGCTAAACGAATCGAATCCACATTCATTGCAGAAGGCAGGGTGTGTGTTCTTCCGGTGATAGAACGATTCCCGTTGTATTCAAAACGATAATAATACCAGCTATCGGGCTGAAGACCGGTTACATCCACTTTGATGGTATAATCTTTATCTACCGATGTGGTTGCATAGCCAGAGGAAACGATATTGCTAAATAAAGTATCGGTAGCCATTTGCCAGTTTACAGTAACAGGGTCAACCGGAGGGTCGAGCGTAATGCGAGTCCAGATAATAACCCGATCTGGCAAAGGGTCGCCAGAAGCCACACCATGATAGAAGGGAGCCAGTGCAGGGTCTAAAAATGAACGGTCTGATTGTGCGAAGAAACTAACGTTAATACATAACAATAAAAGGGTAAGTAATTTTTTCATAGAAGATAGTAAAATAATGATTGCACTAATTTACAAAAATGAATATAGCAAAAATCTACATGTATTAAAGATAACGAAATCTTGACATAGCTTCCTTTTCCAGCCATTCGCGGTGCATAGGGTGGGCAATATCAATCAGAGCCTTTGCCCTTTGTCGCAAATTTTTTCCATACAAGTAAGCCACTCCGTATTCTGTAATGACGTAATGAATATGAGCACGGGTAGTAGTAATTCCAGCTCCCTCTTTTACAAAAGGAACAATTTTCGATTGACCGTTTTTGGTTACTGAATGAAGCGCTATAATAGGTTTCCCATTTTCAGAAAGTGCCGCTCCCCGAATGAAATCCATTTGCCCACCCACACCGGAGTATTGGTAAAAGCCTATGGTATCAGCACATACCTGTCCGGTAAGATCAATTTCAATAGCTGAATTAATGGCAGTAACCCGCGGATTCATACGAATAATATTGGTGTCGTTGGTAAACGATGCTTCACGCATGGAAATAATGGGATTATCATGAATAAAATCATACAACTTTTGTGTACCCAAAGCAAAACAAGCAACAATTTTACCTTTTGAAGAGCGTTTTTCCTCACCTGTAATGACTCCTTTTTCAACTAACGGAATAATTCCATCCGAAAACATTTCAGTATGAATGCCCAGTCGGCGATGATGTTGTAATTCATTCAATACGGCATTAGGAATACTACCAATACCCATTTGCAGGGTGGACCCGTCTTCAATTAATTCAGCTACATATTTGCCTATGGCACGGTCGATTTCGGTAGGTTCATCTGAAACATGTTGAAATATTGGACGTGAAGATTGCACCAGGTAATGAAATTTACTTATATGAATATTTCCAGCACCATGAGTTCTAGGTGCTCGTTCATTTACTTCAGCAATAATCAAATCAGCAGTATCTAAAGCAGCCAGGGCAATATCAATAGAAGCTCCTAAAGAACAAAATCCATGACGATCCGGCGGAGAAACCTGAATCAATGCCACATCGGGCTTTACTAAACCTTGCTTCATCAGCAAATGAATTTCACTAAGGAATACCGGAATATAATCCCCGTGCCCATCATATACAGCCTGACGAACATTAGCACCCACAAAAAAGGAATTAATACGAAAAGAATTAGCTAATGAAGGTTCAGCATATGGAGCAGGACCTTCGGTATGTAAATGAACAAACTCCACATCCTTTAATTCAGAAGATCTTCGCACAATTGCTTCAGTGAGGGGAAGTGGATGCATGGCCCCTCCATGAACAAAGATGCGTTGGCCGCTGCGAATGTTTTTTATTGCTTCATCAGCTGTAACATAGATTGGATTCATGGTTTAAAAATAAACTTCATTTAAAAATTTGATGAATGAATTGAACCAATTTTCTCTTAGCCCTTCACAAATATTTTACCTTTTAGTTTTAATAAAATAATATAATAAACTGATTTTATTTTATTTATAGATTTGTTAATTATTATTATTAGCCTGAAACATTGATAAATACAGACTTTTTGTCGAGTAACCCCTATGTAATTGCTGCTTTTACAATAAAAAAATTGTTAATACGTTGTTTTTATCAACAAAGTGGTAGAAAGTGGTAAAGAATGTAACAAAGTGGTAAAATAATGCTATTTTTACGTTGATTTTTAGTAAATGGCAACATTTATCGGGGAATATCAGGCAAAAGTGGACGCCAAAGGGCGGGTGATGTTTCCAGCACCGTTCCGCAAACAACTGGAAGGTGAAGGTCAGGAGGAGTTTGTTATCAATCGTGGTTTTGAGGCTTGTTTAGTGATATATCCCAAAAAAGAATGGGATGCCATTAGCAAAAAAATTAACTCGCTGAATCCATTTAAGGCAGAGAACAGAAATTTTATTCGATTATTCAATAACGGCGCCACTCTGGTTTCGCTAGATAGCGCCGGACGCTTGCTACTACCCCGCGAACTGATGAAGTATGCAGGAATTGAAAATGATATTTATCTCGCCGCCAATGGCCGTAAAATAGAGGTATGGGCGAAGTCGAAATATGAAGAAATGATGAATGTAAGTGCAGATGACTTTGCTGCACTGGCAGAAAAAGTGATGGGTGAAATTGATTTGAATTTCGACGGAGGTGATGAATAGCCAGCAAGAAGGCAGCGGTGAATACCATATACCTGTTCTTTTACAGGAGGCCGTAAAAGCGCTGATAACAAAGAATGACGGCATTTATGTTGACCTGACATTTGGCGGTGGCGGGCATTCATCAGCCATATTGGGCAAACTGACGGGAACAGGGAAATTATTTGCATTTGATCAGGACGAAGAAGCATTACGCAATAAGCCTAACGACGAACGACTGATTTTAATAAAAGCAAACTTTAGGTTCTTTGAAAATTATCTTAGATATCATCAAATCAACGCAGTAGATGGAGTGTTAGCAGATCTAGGGGTATCATCACACCAATTCGATACTGGCAGCAGGGGCTTTTCCATACGTTATGACGCTCCACTGGACATGCGAATGGATCGGATGCAGCCATTGAATGCACAAAAAGTACTGAATGAATATGATGAAAAACAACTCGCAGATATGCTTTATTACTACGGTGAACTGCGAAATGCACGACAACTGGCAGCAAAAATTGTGCAGATACGAAAACAGCAACCCATCGTAACAACGGCTGAACTTAAACATGCGTTGAAAGGAATGTTTAAGCCGCAACACGAAAAAGATTTGATGATTCAAGTATTTCAAGCCATACGGATAGAAGTGAATGGAGAGCTGGATGCACTGAAAGAAATGCTTGAACAGAGTGCACGAATAATTAAACCTGGTGGGAAACTGGTGGTAATATCTTATCACTCGTTAGAAGACCGACTGGTGAAAAATTTTTTACGTGCCGGGAATTTTAAGGGAGAACAGCTAAAAGACCTGTACGGAAACGTACTTGCACCTTTTAGGCCTGAACATGCTAAAGCAATTACTGCATCGGCAGATGAAGTAAAAAGAAATCCAAGGTCGAGAAGTGCACGTATGCGTATTGGGATTAGGAATGATGAGATTAACAAAATATAGATAAAACTTTTAGAAAACACAAAAAATGAGTGTAAGCAATACACTAAGAAAAGAAGAA